>CADCPK010000132.1 GCA_902803215.1 uncultured Lachnospiraceae bacterium | reverse complement strand
TGAGCGGCGTGCCGCTGAGGACGATCCAGCAGTATGAACAGCGGCAGAAGAACATCAATCGCGCACAGGTGGAGCATCTGGCTATGATGGCGCAGGTGTTGAAATGTAATGCAACTCAATTGTACGAGAGCATATAGACAAAGGGAGTGCGATACTGTGAACGAAAAGATGAAAAGCATTAACTCAATAATTCAAATATGTGAGAAGCTGGAACGGTATATAAAAGCCCACGGGAACGTATATACAGGCGATAGCCTGTATGAGAGTTACAAATCCGCAATTGATGCTTTTGATACTGCTTATAGATTGAAAGATATTGATTCACCCGAGATAGATTATTTGCGTACCCGATTAAGACAATTATATTGGCAGAGCGGGTATTCAATTAGCTATGAGGAGGCTCATGATATTAAGCATGTTGTTATTCAACTCAAACATGTCCTGTTTTCTAATTGCTTTGAGAAGATATTTATTAGCCACCGAGAGATAGATAAAGAGCAGGTTCATGCATTCATTGAATTATTATATGCCATAGGAATCCCTCGCCCAATACAAGGTGAAGAGAATCCTATTTTCTGTAGTTCCCATCCTGCGGCCTACATTGAGAACGGTGATTCTATTCCATCAGAGATAAAGAAGCAGTTTTATTCGCACAAGCACACTTTCTATATACTTTGGTATACGGGTAACTACTTTAGAAGTCAAGCTTGTTTGAATGAAGCAGGAGCAATATGGATTATGGATAAGCAGTATCAAGAAATACTATATCCTCATCTTGATAGGAGTAGAATTCAAGGATTAATGGATAAACAAAAAGTATCGTTCTATTCAAATGATATCATGCGTTTGAATACTTTTAAAGAACAAATTGAGAAAATGTTTGGGCTCATTCCGGTAAAACAAAACTATTGGGAAACTGTGCGTACGTCTTATGTTAATAAGATCAATGAGATATACGAGAAAGAACAGCGTGGATAAACAATAATCGAAGTCAGGCATGAGGAGAGCAATATGGTTGTTTTAGATTGCTATGGGAAAGTAGAGCCAATATGTATTTCGCATAAACTCAAGTTATATGTCTCCAATCTTCCAAAATCTCAGAATAATGATTGGTGCTCTGAATTGGTTGCTGAATTGAACGAGATGGAAGCAATCAACAAACTTCAGCAAAAAAGACTTCAATTGCATGAAAAGAGCTGTTTGAAAGAGCTTTATGAGAAAACAGTTGGAACAGATAGTATTCCAGAATTATTGGGAGAAAAGGAAATAAGAGCTATTGTAGACAATATGATATGCCTTTACTTCGAGTATGAGTATTCCGATATGCCGCTTGGAGGATGGGATACAAACTGCTTTGACGGTCGCTTCTGTGAAGAAGACTATGCAGAAAAAATCATTGACCTTATGATGTTTTTGTCTAATGATACTGAAGGCACATCTTTTCCAGAACCCATTCCGCAATGGATTTATTCGTCGAATCATGATGAGATCAATTCCTATAGAATTTTCTGGGGAGGAGATGAAGCAAAACCTTATATAGAATCTCTTATAAAATGGGGTAAACTGTTTGATGAAATGTTGAAAAGCAATGAGGATTATCTTCTGTTTGATTATCTTTGTAATGCGATACATGAAGATAATGAGTATAATACATACCATTTTCTGAAGTCATTCTCGCTCTGTCAGTTGTTTTTAGAAAAAGACAAAGAAAAGGAATTGGATGAAAAGCTTCCTCAATTCCTTGATCCCAGATTTGAAGAGGATGAGAGAAGGGAGAAGGCAAAACAGCTTCGCCAAATAAGGAATAAGATCGCTCATGGAGATTATAAACAGTTTACAGAAAGAATCGAAGAATATGCAAAGACTTTTATGGATGGACGGTTCTGGTTTGACTACTCCGAGTATAGCCGACAGAATTGGGTTTTACTCAATATCTGCTGTGAACTCGATAACGCTATTAGAAAGATGCTTTATATGTTGTTTACTGAAAGAAAAGAATTAGACAGAATTAAAGGCTGTAAAGCATAAACATATATTTCTTTGGCATCGATTCTCGATGTACTAACAATAGACATATGTTAACCGCACCTGTACAATCAGGTGCGGCCATTTTAATAAAGAGGAGGAAGCAACATGAAAGACAATAAAATGACGAATATCCCTTGCCAGGATTCCTTTTTGGAGTTATCATTGGAATGTGGAGAAATGTACCTTGAAAACGATATAGCGGCGCAGACCACTGTTGCTAAGCTCCGCGAGACGACGACGCGGAACGGCTGTTCAGTGACGATGGTATTTCAGGAGGAGACCAATCCTCACGTC
>CADCPK010000131.1 GCA_902803215.1 uncultured Lachnospiraceae bacterium | reverse complement strand
TAAAGCCCTGCAGATGAACCCCGACCTGAAAAAAGCCTACGAGGAGAAGGAAGATGTCCGCCGCCTCATCAACATGGGCAAACGTCTGGAGGGACTGCCGCGCCACAGCTCGATGCACGCGGCAGGCGTCGTCATCAGCCAGAAGGCGGTCGACGAATATGTACCGCTGTCGCGCGCGCAGGACGGTTCCATCACCACCCAGTTCACCATGACAACGCTCGAGGAGCTCGGACTTCTGAAGATGGATTTCCTGGGCCTCCGCACGCTGACGGTCATTCAGGACGCAGTCAGGCTGGTGGAGAAGGACAAAGGCGTAAAGATCGACATGAAGAAGATCGACTACGCTGACAAAAAAGTACTGGATTCGCTGGGAACCGGCCGCACAGACGGTGTGTTCCAGCTGGAGAGCGGCGGCATGAAGGGCTTCATGAAGGAATTGAAGCCGCAGAGCCTGGAAGATATGATCGCCGGTATCTCGCTGTACCGCCCGGGTCCGATGGACTTTATTCCGCAGTACATCCGCGGAAAGAACCGCCCGGACACCATAAAATATGATACTCCCGAGCTCGAACCGATCCTCGCACCGACGTACGGCTGCATCGTCTATCAGGAGCAGGTCATGCAGATCGTGCGGTCGCTGGCCGGCTACACGCTGGGACGAAGCGACCTGGTGCGCCGTGCAATGTCCAAAAAGAAAGCAGCGGTCATGCAGGAGGAGCGCAAAAACTTTGTGTACGGCAATCCCGAAGCCGGAGTGCCGGGCTGCATAGCCAAGGGGATTCCCGAGAAGACGGCAAACAAGATCTTTGATGAAATGACCGATTTTGCCAGATACGCATTCAACAAATCGCACGCTGCCGCGTATGCGGTGGTCTCGTATCAGACAGCCTTCCTCAAATATTATTACCCGGTGGAATTCATGGCCGCCCTTATGACCTCCGTCATTGAAAATCCGGGCAAGGTTTCGGAGTACATCCAGGTGTGCCGGCAGATGAACATAAAGATCCTTCCGCCCGACATCAACAGCGGAATGTACGGATTTTCGGTCGACGACGGAGCCATCAGGTACGGGCTTTCGGCAATCAAAAATGTGGGACGTCCCGTCATCATGAACATTGTCAGGGAACGCGAAGCGAACGGTCCTTACACTACATTGGAAGATTTCATCCGCAGAAACACCTCGCAGGTGAACAAGCGGATGCTGGAAAATCTGATCAAGGCGGGGGCACTCGACTGTCTGGAAGGAAACCGCAGGCAGAAGCTGGCGGTATATCAGCAGATCGCGGACAACATAAACCAGTCAAAGAAGAACACGATGGCCGGGCAGATGAGCCTCTTTGACATTGTCCCTGAGGAGGACAAAAAGAGCTTCGAATTCCGCATGCCCGCCATACCGGAATTTGACCGCGATATGATCCTGGCCTTCGAGAAAGAAGTGCTGGGGATCTATCTGAGCGGACATCCTCTCGAAAAAGACCGGGCGATGATGGAAAGGATCATCACCGCAAAAACGACCGATTTTGAGCAGGATGAGGAGACCGGGCTTCCCCGGGTGGAAGACGGCCGGCAGGTGATCGTCGGCGGCATGATCACCGATAAGACGATCAAGTACACCAGGAAAAACCAGATCATGTGCTTCTTTACCTTGGAGGATCTGGTAGGAACCATGGAGGTCATCTGTTTCCCCAACAAATATGAGCAATGGCAGTCTGTCCTTCAGGAGGATCAGCGGCTGTTTGTCCAGGGAAGAGTGGCGGCCGAGGATGACAAGGCGAGCAGACTGATCATGGAAAAGGCCAGGACCTTTGACGATGTCCCGAGCGATGTGTGGATCCAGTTTGCGGACAGGGCGGAATATGCTGCGGCCAAAGATCTGGCAAATGACATTGCCATATCGCCGGGGAGCAGCGGAGTGGTCATTTTTCTCAGGGACGTGCGGGCCATCAAACGGCTTCCCGCACAGATGGGAGTGGAGCCGGACGAAAAGTGGCTCGAATACATGAAAGGAAAATATGGTGCCGAAAACGTCAAACTTGTACAAAGAGCATTGAAAAACCTGTAGAATTATATTAAAATAAGTAAGACGTACCTGCATAATTCAGACGGGAGATTAAAAGCATGGAAGAAAAGAAGATAAAAACAATAGGGGTTCTTACGAGCGGCGGTGATGCCCCGGGAATGAACGCGGCGATCCGTGCCGTGGTAAGAAGAGGCCTGAGCAGCGGACTCAACGTAAAGGGTATTTATAAAGGATACAGCGGTCTTCTGAACGAAGAGATCGTCGATATGACGGCTAAGGATGTTTCGGACACCATCGAGCGCGGCGGTACCGTTCTGTACACTGCAAGATGCGCCGAGTTCCGCACCGAAGAAGGGCAGAAGAGAGGCGCCGAGATCTGCCATAAGCATGGCATTGACGGACTTGTGGTCATCGGCGGAGACGGTTCCTTTGCCGGCGCACAGAAGCTGGCCAACCTTGGCATCAACACCATCGGCGTTCCCGGGACGATCGACCTTGATATCGCGTGCACCGAGTACACCATCGGTTTCGACACGGCGGTCAACACTGCTATGGAAGCGATCGATAAAGTGCGTGATACTTCGACATCGCATGAGCGCTGCAGTATCATCGAGGTAATGGGCCGCAGGGCCGGATATCTGGCAATGTGGTGCGGTATCGCGAACGGCGCAGAGGATGTTCTTATTCCCGAAAAGTATGACTACGATGAGCAGAAGCTGATCAACAATATCATCGACAGCCGTAAGAAGGGCAAAAAGCATCATATCATCATCAATGCCGAGGGTATCGGACACTCCGAGGCCATGGCAAAACGTCTTGAGGCCGC
>CADCPK010000130.1 GCA_902803215.1 uncultured Lachnospiraceae bacterium | reverse complement strand
GCAGCAGCATTATCAAATTTATTATGAGATATTCAGGTTATTTCTGTTCAATATCTCAAAATAAAGTCGCTATTCCATATCGCTTCTGCCTTATAAGCGTAGATACGTTGATATAGTCCGTACGTGTCATGTTGTTGTCACGGATCAGTTTATGCGCCCAATCATCCAGATCATGTTTTTTCAGCTGACTGATCGGCTTTCTGACTATTGCCGTTCCTTCAAGATGACAGCGCCAGTCCGATTCGTACTTGAGAATTGTTGTTTCTGATATCCCGTGGAGCCTTTTGTATTCGATCCATTCATCCTTGAGTTCTTCGATCGAGATAAGTCCTTTTTTGAGACGCTCTTCCTTGTGGGTATACATATCATACCTGCAGTTGTCCGGGCACTGTATCTTCGGGTATTCCCACAAATTGTTGTTCATTTCGTAGATTCTCCTTTTCTCCTGCTAGATCGTCATGAATGCGAGGATGATCACTGGCAGACTGAGCACGATGCAGATCCCCGTCAGGATCCAACTGAGCCTGTTGGCCGCCTTTTCGCTGAGATAAAGCTGCACGCCTGTCTCATCTGTGCACATGATCACTTCATCTTTCGGTTTATTGTCTTTGTCTTTCGTCATTTGTCGTCCCTTCCTGCAATTCAGGCATAATAAAAGCGCTCAATCGGTTAGATTTGAGCGCCTATTATGTCATTATATTGCGATTATTATAATTATATTACTTTCATATGTTTCTTTTCTTCGGTCAGTAACTGGTAGTAAGAGAGGTGGGGTTACAGGGGAGGAGGCGGGAAACATGCTCCTCATGCAAATGCGCTATCTCGCATCTTCCCTCGTTCCCTCTGCCGCTGTCTATGCCTGCCATAACTCCAGCCCGATGCCCTCTTTTGCTTTGACAATCGCATTCATTTTCTGAATCATAAATGAAAAATGCACTCCTTCCGAGCAAACCAAAAAGTCCTGCAGAATGGAAGAAAACAGATGTAATGTCACAAAGGGCTGCATGGCACTATGCATAGCACCAATAACACAGCCCGGAATTATTTTAGTGGAATTCCGTGCGGATGCGAAGCGTGCTGTTTGCTGGGTGGGCATACATATCCGTGCAGAAGATAGGCTGGTTCAGTCTGTCGTAATAGACCTTTTCAATCCGGATGCACGGGGAGTTTGTTTTTACGCCGAGATAATCCGCTTTTTCCTTGGACAGGTTGACAATGCGAAATTCCGATTCCGCATAGGCGATCGTTACATAATAAATGTCACGAAGTGTCGCATAAATGGTGTCCGTAAAAAGATACTTTTCAATTTGGGGAAACCGGCTCTTCGGAAAATAACTCACACAGAGGTTGTATGGTTCGTCGTTGTGGGCTTTGACGCAATGCAGATACGAAAAGACGATAAATGTCTCCGATTCGTCCATCTTTAGAAGGGCGCTTTTCTTTGTCAATCCGTCTTTCTCCACGCAGGAGAGAATCCGGTGCGAGGATCCGGGGAGGTTATGCTCCCAGATCTCCGTCGGGTCGTTTCCATAGCCGGAATTCTCTGTGACAAAAGTGCCCTTTCCCTGGACGCGGTTCAGGAAGCCGTCATTGCACAGATTAGAGATGGCCTGACGAAGCGTCGCCCGGCTGACGCCGAACAGCTCCATCAGTTGAACCTCGGTCGGTATCTGCGTGCCGCCCGGCCACTCTCCTTTGACAATTTTGTCTCGCATGTAGTTTTCGACCTGATAATATAGGGGTAACCCATTCTTTTGTAAAACCATAGCAACTCTTTCCGGACATCCTGTGCTGCTTCAAAATGCTTACTTCTCTGCGCACAAATATCCACTGATTTTCAATATTGTTTATATCATCCTAACATATTTTCACGAAGACGGCAACTAACTACTCACGCAGGCAGGAAAAAAAGCAAAGGACATAAACGGCCCTTTGCTTTTCCGTGTTACATTGCCTTCTTCTGCATGTGCCGCTTTTTCAGGAAAAGCGGGATCAAAACGACGCAAGCGCAGGCAACACCGATCAAATCCGTAACCGTTCCTGGGATAATCATCAGAAGCGCTGAAGTGATCAGAATGCACGAGGGGATAATCCCGAGCGGCAGGCTGAAGCAGCCGGCATAACGCTGCAGACCATACGAGAGCATTGTCGCTCCGATCAGCGCAGTGATAATTGTAACAATGATGTCGCCGGCCGCACCCTTCCAGAGAAGCGTCGGCACAAAGCAGAACATAAACGGAACGATGAATGCGCAGATACCGAGCTTGCAGGCCGTAAAGCCGACTTCCATAGGCTTCGAGCCGGAGATTGTCGCGCCGGCGTAGGCAGCCATGGCGACGGGCGGCGTAATGGCCGAAATGCAGGCAAAATAGAACACGAACATGTGTGCCTGCATGGCGGTAAGACCCATGTCGATGAGCGCCGGAGCCGCCACAGCAGCGCAGATGATGTAGGAAGCGGAGGTTGGAAGACCCATGCCTAGGATCAACGAGGCGAGCATCGTCAAAATCAGCGCGACCAAAAGGTGGCCGTTTGCAACCTCGACGACGAAGCTGGCAAATTTGATACCGGCACCCGTCATATTCAAGACACCGATAACGATACCGGCTGTGCCGCAGGCGCAGATCATGCCGCAGGCGGATTTAGCGCCGTCTGCCATCGCGTCCAGGATTCCCTTGAGGCTGAGCTTCCGGTTTTTGATGATGTAGACAATGATGCACGACAAAATGCCCCAGGAGGCGGCGCGGATGGCGCTCTGATTGAGGACGGTCATGACAATCGTGAGAACAACCAGCGGCAGGAGCATGTAGAGATGCTGAAGGACATATTTGCGCTTCGGGAGCTCTTCCTTCGCAACGCCGGTGAGATTGTTTTTCGCCGCTTCGATGTCAACCATCAAAAACACGGTAAAGAAGTACAAAAGTGCCGGGATGATGGACGCGAGCATGATCTCGGAGTAGGGAGCGCCGATCAGCTCCGCCATAATAAACGCTGCCGAGCCCAGAATCGGGGGCATAATCTGTCCGCCGGTCGAGGCGGTCGCTTCGACGGCTGCGGCAAATTTGGGCTTATATCCGACGGATTCCATCAGCGGGATGGTAAACGCGCCAGTCGAGACGACGTTCGCGACGGAGTTGCCGGAGACGGTGCCAAAAAGAGCACTGGAGATAACGGCGACCTTTGCCGGACCGCCGCGCTTGGCGCCCGCCAGAGACATGGCAAGATCGATGAAGAACGGTCCTGCGCCGGAGAAGGTCAAAAATGCGCCGAACACCATGAATAGGAAGACCATGGTCGCCGAGGCGTTCATCGGAGAGCCAAAGACAGCTTCATAGCCGAGCATGTAACTGATTGTCTTTTTCAAGCTGTAGCCG
>CADCPK010000129.1 GCA_902803215.1 uncultured Lachnospiraceae bacterium | reverse complement strand
TACGGATGTGGATCTTGTGGGAGAAATCTGGGAGAATCGTCCGGCGCTGTCGTGTGAACCTGCGTGGGAGCTGGAGACAAGGTGGACGGGCGAAAAACGGAAGGATAAGCTTGCAAGACTTCGCAAAAAGATGGAAGATGCAGGCGCGGACGGTATGCTGATCGGTACGCTTGACGACATCGCCTGGCTTCTCAATATCCGCGGAAACGATGTGCCGTGCAATCCGGTAGTTCTTTCCTACCTTTTTGTCGGTCCTGAGAAAGCGATGCTTTTTGTCAGACCCGGAGCTTTCGACCGGAAACTCGAAGCGTCTCTGGAGGAGAACGGAGTGGAGCTTGCCGACTATGACGAGATCTACACATGGCTGGGTAAGATCGAAGAGAGGCATATATGGATCTCCGAAAAGCAGATCAACGCACGGCTGGTTTCTTCGCTTCCGCGCGAAGCAGAACGCATCAACAAAGAAGATCCGATCCTGCTTATGAAAGCTGTAAAAAATCCCGTGGAAGTGAGCAACATGAAGATGGCTCACATTAGGGACGGCGCCGCGGTCACGCGCTTTATTTTCTGGCTGAAGCAGAACGTGGGCAAGATGAAGATCACCGAGATGAGCGCGGCGGATAAGCTCTACGAGTTCCGGTCGGAGCAGGATAACTTTGCTGGAAACAGCTTTGACCCGATCATCGCGTACGGCGAGCATGCGGCTATCTGCCATTATTTCGCGACGGAAGAGACCGACTATGAGCTGAAGCCGCAGGGGATGGTACTCGCAGATACCGGCGGGCAGTACTATGAGGGAACCACGGATATTACCAGAACGATCGTGCTGGGTCCGGTCACTGAGGAGGAGAAGAAATTTTTTACGCTTGTACTCAAGGGCCATCTTCGCCTGATGGATGCGAAGTTCCGCAGCGGCTGCTCGGGGATCAACCTGGACTACATTGCCAGAGAGCCGCTTTGGCGGATCGGCAAAGATTTTAATCACGGGACCGGACATGGCGTAGGCTATTTCCTCAACGTGCACGAAGGTCCGAACGGTTTCAGATGGAAACAGATGGCCGGCAGAAAAGACAGCGATGCTTTTGAGCCGGGAATGATCACGTCCGATGAGCCCGGATATTATGCGGAAGGCAAATTCGGCATTCGCCATGAAAACCTGATCCTCTGCAAGAGCGCAGGAGAGTCGGATGGAATGGAATTCCTGGAATTTGAGCCGCTCACGATGGTTCCCTTCGATCTTGAGGGTATCGATCCCGAGCTGCTTGGAGAAGAAGAGCGCGAGCTTTTGAATAGCTACCACCGCACAGTCTATGAGAAGATCTCTCCGCTCCTTTCCGAAGAGGAATGCGCGCTGCTTAGAGAAGCGACAAGAGCGATATAACCTTTGGCTATTTCTGAAAAAAGAATAAAAGTTCTGTTAAATAAAAGTGCGCCTTGTTGCACCGAAAGTAGTATGGTGGTATTTTTAAAACACATACATTGACTGACAGATGGAGGCGATTTAATGAAACCAAATGATAACAGACCCGGGAAAATGCCCCTCTATGCATATTACATTATTGCGATAGTGGCGATCATTCTGCTCAATTTTCTGGTATTACCTACTCTGCAGGAGAGAAGCATCACGCAGACGGATTACACCACTTTTCTGGAGAATGTGGATAAAGGTAATGTGCTCAAGGCAGAAGTACAGACGGACTACATCTTATATACGATGAAGAAGGACGGTGTCGAGGCTGTATATAAGACGGTACGGATGAACGATCCCGATCTGGTCAACAGACTATACGATGCCGGCACTAAGATGGAGGCGGTAGCAACAGAAAAGCAGAGTATGCTTCTAAGCATCATTCTGGGTTATCTTGTTCCAATCGCGGTATTCATTCTGCTGGGCAGATGGATCAGTAACAAGATGATGAATTCGATGGGCGGTGCCGGAGGCATGATGTCGTTCGGAAAGAGCAACGCGAAAGTATATGTCAAATCTTCGACCGGCATCAAATTCTCGGATGTCGCGGGCGAGGACGAGGCAAAAGAGCTGCTCACGGAGATCGTTGATTATCTGCACAATCCGCAAAAATATACCGCGATCGGTGCGTCGATGCCCAAAGGGGCTCTTCTTGTAGGACCTCCCGGAACAGGCAAGACACTTCTGGCCAAAGCCGTGGCGGGCGAAGCGGAAGTACCGTTCTTTTCCATCTCGGGGTCCGAATTCGTCGAGATGTTCGTAGGTATGGGTGCCGCAAAGGTCCGCGATCTTTTTAAACAGGCCAATGATAAAGCACCATGTATCGTCTTTATCGACGAGATCGATACCGTCGGCAAAAAGAGAGACGGGTCGGGCTTTGCGGGAAACGACGAGCGTGAGCAGACTTTAAATCAGCTGTTGGCTGAGATGGACGGCTTTGACGGTTCGAAGGGTGTAGTCATTCTGGCAGCTACCAACCGTCCCGATTCACTTGACCCGGCGCTGCTTCGTCCGGGACGTTTCGACCGAAGGATACCGGTAGAGCTTCCCGATCTTAAAGGAAGAGAAGAGATCCTCAGGGTCCATGCCAAGAAGATCAAAGTGGCGGATACCGTGCGATTTGATGATATCGCGAAGGCTGCTTCGGGAGCATCGGGCGCCGAGCTGGCCAACATCGTCAACGAGGCTGCACTGAGAGCTGTCCGTGATGGCCGTAAATTTGCGACCCAGGCGGATTTCGAGGAGAGCATCGAGGTAGTCATCGCCGGCTATCAGAAGAAGAACCGTGTTCTCAGCAACAAAGAGAAACTGATCGTGGCTTATCACGAGATCGGACATGCGCTGGTGGCGGCCAGACAGACGGAGTCGGCGCCGGTGCATAAGATCACCATTATTCCCCGTACATCGGGAGCGCTCGGCTATACTATGCAGGTGGATGAGCAGGAGCATTTCCTCATGACCAAGGAAGAGCTGGAGAATAAGATCGCCACACTGACAGGCGGTCGGGCTGCCGAGGAGATCGTGTTCCATCAGATCACGACCGGCGCTTCCAACGATATCGAACAGGCGACAAAGATCGCGCGCTCGATGATCTC
>CADCPK010000128.1 GCA_902803215.1 uncultured Lachnospiraceae bacterium | reverse complement strand
TGCTTCTTCTGTGGGAATGAGAGACATTGTTACCGAAGTGGGCACCCTTGTCACAAATTGCACATCTGGCCATCTCTAGCACCTCCTATCTAAACCGCGACTTGAGTATTGTAACAGAACTGAAGAGTCATTGCAACTATGTTTTTCGGAAAGACAAGACCTTTTCAAACAGATCGTTCTCTGTTAAGATAATGATGATTTTATAGAAGGAGGGATTCCATGAGTGTTCGCATGAATAAGAAACTTGGTGCGATTGTGATTGACTCAAATGTGATTGCGACATATGCCGGCTCTGTTGCGGTTGAGTGCTTCGGGATCGTAGGCATGGCCAGCGTCAGCATGAAGGACGGACTGGTAAAGCTGCTCGGAAGAGAACATCTGGGTCACGGAATCGCGGTAAGGATGAACGGAAACCGGATTGAACTGGATTTTCATGTGATCGTGTCCTATGGAGTAAGCATCTCCGCGGTCGCAGAGAATCTTGTCAGCAACGTGCAGTATAAGCTGGAGGCTTTTACCGGCATGGAGATTGAAAAGATAACGATCTTTGTCGAAGGCGTAAGAGTCATCGATTGATCGCCAATGCGCACGAACGGCACCGGCGTATGCCGTCTTTTTTCGTGCATGGAGGATGAAACTTTGAATTCAAATACCATAGATGCTCAGATGATGGCGAAAATGTTTCTCGCAGGAGCCAGAAATCTTGAGCTGAAAAAGGAATGGATAAACGAACTGAATGTTTTTCCGGTTCCGGATGGAGATACCGGAACAAATATGACACTGACGATCCAGTCCGCTGCCGAAGAAGTAAAGAACCTGGATCCGGTAACGCTGGAGAGTGTATCGAAGGCGATCTCTTCGGGATCCTTAAGAGGAGCACGCGGAAACTCCGGCGTTATCCTGTCCCAGCTGTTCCGCGGGTGCAGTAAGATCTGGAGAAATGAATCTGTCATCAACGCTGAGAACACGACGAGAGCATTTCAAAAAGCGGTAGAGACAGCCTACAAGGCAGTTATGAAGCCGAAGGAAGGAACGATTCTGACGGTTGCAAAAGCCGGCGCAGAGAAGGCCCAGGAGCTGGTTTCCGCCTGCCCGGAGATTGAACTCGAAGACTTCTTCAGAGGCGTGATCGATCATATGCAGGCGGTTCTGGACCAGACGCCCGAGATGCTCCCGGTGCTGAAAGAAGCAGGCGTCGTGGACTCCGGCGGCCAGGGACTTGTGCAGATCATGAAAGGCTGCTTCAATGCCTTCCTCGGAATTGAAGAGGAAGAAGAGGAAGCCGAGCCGATTGTAAAACAGTACGCATACCGTACCGAATTCATATTGAAAAACCGGGAGCACATCTCCAAGGAAGAACGCCTCGGGTTTGTAGCATTTCTGGAGGAACAAGGCGCGGACGTCGCCGCGGAACGCTGTGAGGAAGGACTGAAGGTCCACATCAATTCGGATGATCCCGGTGTGATTCTTTCCAAGGCACTCAACTTCGGGTACCTGTCAAGAATTCATGTGATCAATAATACAGAACGCCCGCAGTATCCGCTGCATATCTTTGAGGAGGACGAACTCAAGGAAGCAATGGCGGATCCGAGAAAAGATCCGGAAGAGGAAGAAGAAGCAGCCTTTATGCCGCACAAGGAAGTCGGATTCGTCACGGTTTCCATCGGAGACGGCCTGGGAAGCATCTTCAGAGAACTCGGTGCAGACTATGTAATTGAAGGCGGACAGACCATGAACCCCTCCACACAGGACATCATGAATGCCGTGGCAAAGGTCAACGCAGATTCCGTCTTCATACTGCCGAACAATAAGAACATCATCCTTGCAGCGGAGCAGGCACAGAACCTGATCCATGACAAAGAGATCATCGTCGTTCCCTCCAAGACAATCCCGCAGGGAATCACGGCACTGGTCAACTATCTTCCCGACAAGTCCGTACAGGAAAACGCGGCACTGATGAAGGATGAGATCAGACTGGTGAAGACAGTCGAACTGACTTATGCAGTGCGCGACACCAAGATCGATGAGAAGACGATCCACGCAGGCGACATCATGGGAGTCGCCGACTCCGGAATCGTGTCAGTCGGAACCGAAGTCTGCGAAACCGCCTTTGCGTCAGTAAAGGAACTGGTAGACGACGAAAGCGAACTGATCTCCGTCTACTACGGAAAAGATGTCAGCGAGGAAGACGCAGAAGCACTCGGCGAAAAACTGCGCGAAGAATACCCGGACTGCGAAGTGGAAATCGCCTCCGGCGGACAGCCGCTGTACTATTACATCATCAGCATCGAATAAAAACCAGACATTCAAAAACCGGAAACTGCACAAGCAGCTTCCGGTTTTTGCGTGATTGCGCTGCTCCAAAACCAGCGGCTCCAAGTACATGAGATGCCCCCTGA
>CADCPK010000127.1 GCA_902803215.1 uncultured Lachnospiraceae bacterium | reverse complement strand
TTTCCTCAGCTGCTGCGTCTTCCTCAGTGGTCTCCTCAGCCGCTGCATCTTCTTCAGTTGTTTCCTCAGCTGCTGCGTCTTCCTCAGCCGCTGCGTCCTCTTCGGTCGAAGCTTCTTCTGTAGTCTCCTCTGCGGTTTCCTCCTCAGTCGGCTCATCATAATTGATCATTACATAAGAGAACGAAGACTGATTAGCTTCCTCGTCGGATACTTCGACAGTGGCCTCATCACGAATAGCATGCTCCACCAGATCGGCGTACGCCTGCATCTCCAGATATTCCTTCACCTGGTCCTCGGTCACACCAAGAAGCTCGATGGCCTCCTCAGAATTGGCCTCCATAAATGCCTTAGCTGCTTCACCGGCTTTGGTCTGAAGATCATCCGAAAGCTCTACGCCATAGTCTGCTGCCTTCGCCTTGCTCAGATAAAGAACCTTAAGCTGATCAAGAACATTCTCCACAAAGTACTGGCCGTTGGTCTTTCCGGGATCATTCTCAGCATCATACTCGCTGTCCCAGTTCGGCGACATCTGCATGCCATACATGCTGGAGTACATATTATACATATACTCCTGATTGCCCTGCTGATATCTGGCTGCCAAAGAAAGAATACCCATAGGGATCTCTGTACCATCGATCGTAGCCGCAGTCTTAGTTCCATCTAATTTTGCCGCACCGGACGCACCGCAGCCCGCCAGCATGCTGACAGTCGTAAGACCCGCAATCGCTGCAGCGGCAATTCTTCTTGTCTTCTCTTTCATGATATCCTCCGACATTTCACAAATCTCTAATCCCGTCAACTCAGGTGTACAATCTCAGTCATTTTTAGAAATAAAATCCAACCATACACCGACGGGTCATCAATTCATGAGTATAAACTCTTTTCCGCCATTCATCAAGCTTTTTTTGTTATTCTCGGCCCAATCATCAAAGCACTATGTTACCATTCCCGACTCTACGACCGAGCTCTATGCTACCATTCCCGACTCTGCGATCGACCTCTATGTTACCATTTCCGGCTCTGCGACCGACCTCTATGCTACCATTCCCGGCTCTACGACCGACCTCCATGTTAACAATTCCGGTCTATGCGGCTGTCCCGCCCTGCTAAGCTTCCCCGCCCGCCGGGTAAAGCCTCCCCATCCGCCACAGCCCGAAGTGGCATCAGGCTGTGGCGGGCGGGGAGGCTTTACCCGGCGGGCGGGGAATGTTACCGGGGCAGGCCAGCCGCTTAAGCCCGGAAAAATATTCTATTCAACCCCAACCAACTCCCTGCAGAAGTCCATCAGAGCATCCATCATCTTCCCCTCCGGCCTGTACAAAAACCTCGGCGCCCCATCCGCCTTAAACTCCAGCCTCCTCCGATGCCTGGCAAGCAAAGGCGGAATCCTCGCCGGATCGATCTTCGCCTTCTCGTACAACGTAATCTTAACCTCACGCCCCGTCTGCTTGATCTCCGTCACATAAGCCCTGTGCGCAGCCGCCTTCAGCCTCGCCACAGCAAGCAGATTCATCACCGGCTTCGGAAGATCACCAAAACGGTCGATCAGCTCCTCAAGCATATCATCATACTCATTCTCATCCTCGATCGCCGCGATCCGCTTATAAATATCCAGCTTCTGATACTCATTCTTGATATAATCCGCTGGAATAAAAGCATCCGCCTCCACATCGATCGTCGTATCAAAATCCGCCATCGTCTCGATGCCCTGCACTTCCTTGACCGCCTCGGTCAGCATCTTCACATACAGGTCATACCCGACCGCATTCATATGGCCATGCTGCTCCGCCCCCAGCAGATTCCCGGCACCACGAAGCTCCAGATCACGCATCGCGATCTTAAACCCGCTCCCCAGATCCGTAAACTCCCTGATCGCCGACAGCCTCTTCTCAGCCATCTCCTTCAGCATCCTGTTCTTCCGATACATCAAAAACGCATAAGCCGTCCGATTAGAACGCCCGATCCTGCCCCTCAGCTGATAAAGCTGCGAAAGCCCATAACGGTCCGAATCATGGATGATCATCGTATTCACATTCGAGATATCAAGCCCCGTCTCGATGATGGTCGTCGTCACCAGCATATCGATCTCACCGCTGATAAACCGATACATCACCCTCTCCAGCTCCCTCTCGCTCATCTGCCCGTGCGCAAAATCGATCCGCACATCCGGCAAAAGCTTCTGCAGCCGTAGCGTCATGTCCGCAATATCGTTCACCCGGTTATACACATAAAAGATCTGCCCGCCGCGCCGCATCTCCCGCATCACCGCCTCACGGACGGTCTCCTCATCATACTCCATCACATAAGTCTGAATAGGCATCCTGTCCATAGGCGGCTCCTCAAGGACACTCATGTCCCTGATCCCGATCAGACTCATATGCAACGTACGCGGAATAGGCGTGGCCGTCAGCGTCAGCACATCCACATCATTCTTGAGCTGCTTGATCTTCTCCTTGTGCGTCACCCCAAACCGCTGCTCCTCATCAATGATCAAAAGCCCCAGCCGCTTAAACTTCACATCTTTGGAAAGCACCCGATGCGTCCCGATCACGATATCCACCAGTCCCTTTTTCAGGTCCTCGATCGTCTTCTTCTGCTGCGCCGGAGTGCGGAACCTGCTCAGCATATCGATACGCACAGGAAAATCCTTCATCCTCTGCGTAAACGTATTGTAATGCTGCTGCGCCAAAATGGTCGTCGGCACCAGATACACCACCTGCCGGCTCTCCTGCACAGCCTTGAACGCCGCCCGGATCGCGATCTCGGTCTTTCCGTAGCCGACATCCCCACAGACAAGCCGGTCCATGATCTTCGGCCCCTCCATATCACGCTTGGTGTCCTCGATCGCGGCAAGCTGATCCTCGGTCTCCTCGTAAGGAAACATCTCCTCAAACTCTCTCTGCCAGACCGTATCCGGCCCGTACACATACCCCGGCTTGTCCTGCCGAGCCGCATAAAGCTCCACCAGCTCTTTGGCAATATCCTTAACAGCCGAACGCACCTTGTTCCTGGTCTTGTTCCATTCCTGCGTCCCCAGCCGGTTAAGCGCAGGCCGCACATTGCTGTCCTGCCCCGAATACTTCTGCAGAGAATCCAGCTGCGTAGCCAATATATATAGAAAGCTTCCGCCCTGATACTCAATCTTGATATAGTCCTTGGTCGTATAATTGACCTCGACCTTCTCGATCCCGCGGTAGATTCCCAGGCCATGACGCTCATGCACCACATAATCGCCCACCGCCAGCTCCGAGAACTCCTGAATACGCTGCCCGGAGTAGTTCTTTTTCTTCCTCTTCGGCTTTACTTCCTGCCCGAAAATGTCGGTCTCGCTGATCACGGCAAACTTGATCAGCGGATACTCAAAGCCCCGCCGCGCCCTGCCGTACAGCACCATCGTCTCTCCGGGAGAAAGCACCCGGTCGGGATCCTTTCCATAAAAAGCCGTCAGCTCTTCATTCTGCAGATCCTTTGCCAGTCGCTCCGCCCTTGTCCGCGAAGCCGACAAAAGAATGGTCCTGTAGCCCTGGGCCTTGTACTTTTTCAGATCCTTCACCAGCATCTCAAAACTGCTGTTGTAAGAACTCACCGACCTGGCCGTGATACCCCCGCGCCCCGAAAACTTCCATTTGTCGGTCGTCGGCTCCAAAACACTCATCGAAACACAGTTGCGGCCGTTCAGCTTTCGCCTTATCATCGAAAAATCCCACAGCCAGTCGGGCATCGGATTGCTGCTCTTATTCTCCTCGCGGTGCTTACGGCTCTGGGAATACTCCTCCCAGGCGATCTCTCCCTGCTCCGCAAGCCTGTTGGGCTCATCCAGGAAAATGATCGAATCGCCCTCTGCGAAATAGTCGATGAAGGACATACGGCTGCGCGACGGAACCTCCTCCGCCGCCGGAAACAGCGTCAGATCTTCCAGATTCTCTATGGATCGCTGCGTCTGCGAGTCGAAGCTCCTGATCGAATCGATCTCGTCTCCCCAAAGCTCGATACGGACAGGGTTCTCCTCGGTAAGCGGGTACACGTCCAGGATACCGCCGCGGACCGAAAACTGCCCCGGCATCTCCACCTGCCCCACGGCCTCGTAGCCCATGGCGGACAGCTTCTTTCGAAACTCCGTCATATCCAGCGTGCCGCCTACGCTGCAGCTGATGATCTTTTTGGCCACGACAGAAAGAGGGGGAAGATAGTCCATACACCCCTCGATACTCGTCACCACTGTATAATTTTTCTGTGTAAGAAGCTGCTTGATCACCTGCATCCTCTGCCTGATCAGCAGATTTCCGTGGACATCCGCCTGAAAAAACAGCAGGTCTCTCGCAGGATAAAACAGCACGCTGTCGTCGTAGAACCGATAATCCTCGAAGATCTCCCGGGCCCTTTTTTCGTCCTCGGCGATGATCAGACGGCATGCAAAAAGCCCGGAAAGCCCATAAATAAGATGAGCTTTCTGGGACTCTATACATCCGGAAACAGCGAAGATACCATGGTTCGACACGGCAGCTTTTTTGATCTCTTCGAACTCTGCCATCTCAAGCAGAGGCTGCAATAACGACTTCATGATTCTTTTACCGGTCTTTTTTTGTTAAAGGTATTCATAGCGGCATCGGGCCCCTCGGCGACGATCTTCTCCACCGCATCGGCCGCAGCTTCCAGCGCCTCATCAACCGAAGTGCGCTCGGACGTCGTAAAGCGGCTGAGCACATAGTCCGCCAGATCCCAGTCCTTCGGCTTTGCCCCCACGCCAACGCGTACACGGCAAAACTGCTCGGATCCCAGCTTCTGAATAATGTCCTTCATTCCGTTGTGACCGCCCGCGCTGCCCTGCTTGCGGATGCGCAGCACGCCCGGATCCAGATCGATGTCATCGTGGATCACGATCAGCCGGCTCGCGGGATCGATCTTGAAGAAGGCCGCCATCTGTTGAATCGGGCCGCCGCTCAGATTCATGTACGATAACGGCTTCATCACGATCACCTTGTGTCCGTTTATCGTGCCTTTGCCGTACATCGCGTTAAATTTCACCCCGCTCTGAGGGATCTTGTGCCTTTCGATCAGCAGGTCTACGACATCAAAACCCATGTTGTGGCGGGTGCCCGAATATTTGGTACCCGGATTTCCGAGTCCTGCGATCAGATACATATCTTCCGTACCTCCATCAGTTGAAGTAGACCATTTCTTCCTGAAGAGGCGCGCAGGGTTCAACTGTCTCAGCATACAGCACCAGTCCCTTTCCCTGGTACTCCCGGCGATTCTCCACCTGAGCCTTCGCGGTCACGTTCACCCACTGTCCGGGTTTCAGTGCAGGCGCGGCGTTGCTCTTGCAGATATAGCCGAGGAATTGTGTGTCATCCGCACAGCAGGTCATCGCCGTTCTTCCCGGGACAAAATATTTGCTTCCCAGTCCGCGCGGCTTCATCACTCTGGCGGTAAAATTGAGTGTCTTGTTCTGATAGTGGTCAGGGTTGTCCATCGCGTCGACAAACCAGATGCCGTAATCCTCCGGGAGGATCTCCACCACGGGCGCATCCAGATCGAACGGCATCTCGTCCTGGAAAATGTCGTTCATCTCGCCGTTCTCGTCCTCGAAAACGACCTCGGCCCTCTGGTTGGCCACCTTGATACCACGGCGGTACTGCGGCAGCGGATCATTCTCCGAACAACGGTTGAAGATGACCATGTCGGTGTTCCTGACCATGTCCATAAAGATGGACTTCATGTTGTTCATGTAAACCTGGTAGGTGCTCGCGTCCACGCAGGTGATCTCCTGCTCGATGCCCCAGCCCTTCGGCAGCGTCATCTTTTCCAGGTCGCTCACGAGCCACATTCCGTTGTACTCGATGATGACTCGCTCGGGCTGATGCAGCATGTCGAGTGTCTCCAGCTTCTGGGTGGTGAACTCCTCCCTGGAAGAGATCACTTCCACGACAGTGTTGTACCTGCCAAGCCTTCTTGTATCGTACTCTTCCTCGCCCTCTTCGCAGAGGATCAGAAGTGTCTTACCGTCAATGCGAAAATAATCCTGGTCCAGTGT
>CADCPK010000126.1 GCA_902803215.1 uncultured Lachnospiraceae bacterium | reverse complement strand
GCTTTGCGGCATGCGGTGATTGGGCTTGTTCACAAAAAATTCACGGTGCCTGACACCATAAAATTGATTTTATGGTGTCAGGCACCGTGAACTTTCTGTGAACACACCGGATCACTGCTCAGCGACACTATCAAATTGCTCCTGCAGACTTCTGATCGTATTTATCCAGGAAGCAGCTATCACAGACTGAAATTCGTACGTACTTTCGTAACCCTCCGGCCTTATCAAAGGAATATACGGATTATCAAGTTGTGTCCAGGGGTTTCCGCCATGCGGTTCCCATTCCGGTAAGTCCCAGCATACACTAAGATCGTCCATCACTGTCATAAATCTTAACAAAGTATCATCCACTACATAATACCTGACTGAACCCTGATCATATTTGATAAAGGCTGCGCGACCGCTCTCAGACAGATACACATATGCACCTCTGTTACTGTATCCGGCAGGATACACATACATGCATCTGACCTTGCCATCCAGATATTTGTTCACAAAATGTTCACGGTGCCTGACACCATTAAAAGAAAATACCCTTATAGCACACCCTTTGCTCATCCCTCTCAAAATCCCAGCTGTGAAACGCACCGCCACAGCACCACTTTGTGTATCTACAGTTTCGGCAGGTTTCATTTTTTTCAGAAAGAGGTGTGCGAAACAGCGAAAAACGGTTTTTCCACAGCTCTGAAAAAGGAGACTCATACACGTTTCCTTGGATCGTTTTTTCCGAACGCGGAATATCTGTACACCCTCCTACTGCACCATCTGCCAAAACACTTGCCGTATACACGCCGGCGTTACACAGGAAGTACCAGTCGCGCACCTCCCGTTCATAACCCAAGCCGAGAAAATGGCTGCATCCATAGGTAACCGGCATTCCTTCCATGCGTTTCTCGCGGATGAAATCCAACATATATCGAGTATCTTCCGGCGTAAGCATAAGTTCGGGACTTTGAAGCGCTCTGCCAATGGGCTCCGGCCCAATAACACGCCAAGAATCGATATCCTTCTCTTCAAGTATCCGATACAGTGCCGGCAGTTCATGAATACTCTCGTGATTTACAACTGTTGTCACCTGAACGGTTTTAAGCCCTCCCTCGCTCAGAAGATTTTCTATTCCCTGCATCGCCATCCTGAATGCCCCGTTTAGCCCACGAATGCGATCATGCGTATCAGGAAGGCCGTCAATACTGACAGCTATAGTCCTAAGCCCATTTTCCCGAAGAAGCCGGGCTTTTTCCCGTGTAATCAGTGTGCCATTAGAGGTCATACTGTACCGAAATCCCATTTCCTTACCTTCTGCCATCAGTTCAAAAAGATCTTTTCGAAGAAGGGGCTCTCCCCCGGTCAGACAAATTTGAGGAAGTTTTCCCGGAATATTATCTCGTACATCCTTCAGAACCTCCAGATATTTTTCCTTAGGCATACCATCGATTGAGTCCGATGAGCAGCTGCTCCCACAATGAAAACAATGTTCATTGCAGCGAAGTGTCAATTCCAGAAAGAGAAGCCTAAGAACGGGCTCTCTGTACAGCTTTCGGTGGAACTCTGCCAGTTTATCCATGTGCATAGCCTTAACCATATTGATTTCGCTTGTAATATTATCCCCTATGATCTCGGGTGCCATTTCTGTATTCATCATCTACCTCCGCACCATTCCGGCCCTCCTGCTTAATAAAACTTCAGGTTGCAGGCTTCTTTTGATCGATGTCTACATTATCATCCCGAGCGCTTCCGCCGCTTTCTCCCGCATAGTCGTCGAAGAATTCAGGCCCGGCATAAACAGGGGGAGCTACATTATCACTCTCGGTATAGTCTTCATAGAAATCCGGTCCGGCATAAACACAGGGTTCCACATTTTGAGACGGAGCAAAGTTATCAGATAAAACATCATACATTTCTTTCGCTAAATCTGAAGGGGTCTTCTCGCATCCGGTCAAGCCTGCAGCTGCAATCATAGCAGCACTGAACACCAGAATCTTTCCGCTTTTTTTCATAACGTATCTCCTCTTCGTAAAACAAATCTCTTTAAAAGCCCAAATACCGTCACTATTTACTTACCGGTTACTCGCCGGAACAACTATCGAACTGTTCCTGCAGCGCCCTAATCTCTTTTATCCAGGAAGCAGCGATCACCGACTGAAATTCGTACGTGCCTTCGTAACCCTCCGGAATCAATAGATCAGCGGTTTTTTCATCCACCTCATCTGCTTCCCAATCGGGGAGGCTCCAGCTTACACCTGCATCATTCACAACTCTTACGTAGCCCAGAAGAATATCATCAACAACATAATATCGACTTCTGACATCTACCGTGGTATCATAATCGATCACAGCTGCGCGGCCGCTTTCGGACAAATATACGTATGCCCCGATTCCGCTATATTCAATCGGATACACATACATGCACCTGACTTTGCCGTCCAGATATGCCCGGCCCGGTTTCTCCGGAAGCCTGTATACCTTCTGTTCGACCCCCCGTTCATCCGTAGCAGGAGTATGATCATGCTTATATAGTAAATTCGCTTTAAAATTAATAAACGATTTCATCTCGGCCAGATCATAATACAGTTTTGTGACACTGTCCTTATCCTCAATATCCAACGCATCTATCTCGCTTTCGATTCGCCGGTCCAACTCTCGAAACTCCCTGTCTTCCTCGGAATTCTCATCAAGCTCGATGATCTTCTCCCATATCGGCAACCTCTTCTCATCCTTATTGCCTGTATTATCTTCTGCATATACGCCCTGTATACTTGCAAAAAATAACGCAACTACAAAAATACAGATAATTACTGATTCTTTTCTCATATTTTACTCCTCACAATCCGGCTTATCCGACACTTTTATGGGTATTATACAATATTAATCCGTCAACTTTGTTTCGACAAATCCCGCCATTTTGTTCACAAAAAGTT
>CADCPK010000125.1 GCA_902803215.1 uncultured Lachnospiraceae bacterium | reverse complement strand
TGTGGAGGCAGAGTCGATGGAGGCGTAAGGCTAACCAATGGGCCGTAAAGAAGATAGAAAAATAAAAAAGCTCCACGGGGAGAAACTTGGAAAGAACCGTTCATCCTCTCCCGAACTGAACATAGGCCCCATTCGGCGGGGTAGCGAGATATCAATCCCCGTGAATGTGGATAATATGAAGGGTCCCCTTTCCAATCTGCCCGGTTCTATGACACCGGAAGAATTCATGGGCATGACGCATCATCTTTCCGATAAGGAACTGAACAGGATAATCTATGAAGATGCGAAGATGGCGATAAGGGAAGGCCTTATGCCCGACAAGCCGGAAGACGACTTCGGAACGGTCATGTGGTTTGTATGGAATTTCATCACGGACGAAATGAGGAAAATCGTCCCGGCGATAGCAAGGGAGTATCTCGGACACTATCAGACGGAAGAAAACGAGATAGAAATTGATGAACTCGTCAGGACGGCGGCAGGGTTGGAATTTCGAAACATCCCATACTCGCGTATGCAGGAGAAGACATGGGATGATGCGTATTATTTCCGCGTCCTTCTGATGATGCTGTATTCGGCAAAAGGCGGGTCCGTTTATAGTAAAAATCTCCTGCTTTCCCTCTACAAAGTTTACTACAAATACGAATACAACAAGCTGAAGAGGCTTGATATACTTACATATCTCGACATCTTGGAATCCCATGATGAGTACTGCCGGAGGCAGGGATACCCTTCGGGACACACGATGGACGGCAGCGTCTCCTTCAAGGAGATGGCGATAGAGAAGAGAAAGCACGAGCCGGGATGGACGAACGCATATGGCAGCAGGACGCTGTCCCCGGTTCCCGGAAAGCGTGATAAAGAAGCCCTGAACGCTGATGTCCTCAATAAAGCGGCAGCAGAGATCCGCGACATGAGCGAGGCACCCGATGAGCCGCCTATCCAGCCGACCGCGTCACGCCTTTTCATCATGGCATAGCTGATGGGGATAGAAATTGAAGAGACTTGTAACGAGTAGGCCCTGCACATGAACGTCATTGCTGACAGCATGAACAAGGTGATTTTTTTGAACAGTCCTGCATACTGGAAGTTCCGTGATGAACTGGCGGAGCGGTGCAAAGGGAGCCTTCACGTCAATTATCCGGAGATGTTCGACCCGTATGAGTATCAGAGCAACGAGAGATACATTGTTCTCCAGGTGGCGGAAACCATCATGAGCGATGTGTTTAAGAAGTTTGATGCGAATTACCGGATGCCGTATGACAGTAAGAAGTTCAGCCTTCCGGACCTCATGGCCGATCTGACGATCACATTGCAGAAGAATTTTCCCGATGTGACCATGACCTTTGACGAGGTTATGATCCTGTCAATGGTCCGGTATCTGAGCGAATGCCTGTGTGAAGTGATGGCCGTCAGGGACACAGAGCTGGATGAAGTGCTGCGGATCAGCAGGAGAAGAGGAGAGGGTGAGTGGCGGAAAGAAGAGACTGCGGATGAGATAAAAACAGAGAAGGTCCTGCGGAGCGTTGAAAGCCTGAGGGCTAAGGAGCCGGAGGTTAGTAAACCTGCCGTGGAAGAAGCCCCGTTGGATGAAGAAGGGCTCAGGGCTGAGGTTGAAATGTTGAGATCACAGCTGGCTGAAAAAGATGCTGCCTTGGCTGAGTCGGAACAGAAGGTTATACGGCAACGGGTACTCTACGAGAAAGCAAGGGACGAGCGGGATGAGCTGGTGGAAAAAGCTGATGAATCCGCGGTCGAACACGCCGAGCTGATCGCACTCAGGGAATTTGTGAATAACCACACGAGCCATGATGAGAATATAGACCTTGACGAGGAGAGCCGGACGGAGATCATCGGCAAGATCAGGGAGAAGAAAGTAACGATCCTCGGCGGCACGGAGAAATGGATCAAGCGGATGAAGCGGATGCTGCCGGGATGGAATTATATCGGTGTAGACGATAATAGTATTGGAGCTGTGGGAGCTCTTGAAAGAGCTGATTATATCTATGTGTATACAGACGCGCTGAAGCATGCACAGTATTACAGGGCGATGAATATCGTAAAGAGTAAAGGGAATGTTTTGTATTACCTCGGAACCAGTAATATAGATGAATGTCTCCGTCAGTTTGGGAGTGAGTTGAACAGGTAGGCAACTTATAGGAGAAAGGCGATTGTAGATGGACGAAAAACAAAAGGAAGCCGCACGAAAAAAATCCCTCGGCGAATTGGGTGAGTTGTTTGCAATCAAAGCCCTGGTGGATGCTGAGTATGACCGTATCAGGAATCATTGCCCTGATCCTGCGCCATAAGCCCGAGACAATTGGTATCACGCTGGATGAGCACGGTTGGGCGGATGTCCGGGAGCTGATTGACGGGATCAACAGATCAGGTGGACACAATCTCGACATGGATATGAAGGCAGGATGAAAGCCATCAAGTATTATCGGCCGATCAACGGTGCTTTTCTGGCTCGGACAGCTGGGAGAATAGCTACATGGTGTAAACAACAGAATACATTTCTCCGCATGTTTGTGAAAATGTGGATGGCCCAATAATGAGCATGTGGATTAATTGAGCTTATGAGAGGTGACAACATGGCAGAATATGAAAGAGCATTAGATATCATCCGCAAAAGAGCGGCAGAAAAATATGAAGAAGTACTTTGTGATCCTAATGCAACGGCGAAAGATAGGGAAAGATTCAGCCTCATTAGGAATTTCTATTATAATATAAACTTTATTCGAAAGCACAGAATAGAAAGTACACATTGTACCGCATTGATGTGGCTTGGCTTTAGTAGGAAAGAAGCAATTGGGGAAGGTGGACTATACGAACGGTTGATGAAAGAAATCGACAAACAATACATCTTTGTCGCCCCAGATTATATAAAAATGCTAGAGAAAAAGGCTGGTGAGGCTGAAGGGAGGAGCGATGAGAACAGTCCGCTCGACAAGTGATAGAAAATGTTAGAAAAACCAGATAAATATAAAATCAAAGAAGTATAAAATCCGTAATAAATGGATCTAAAATGCTGGAAGCGCCGGCATGCCATTGCTGGTGCAGACGGAAGCGTATGGGAAAAGAGGATTAGTTTACTAAATAATATAATTATCGTTAACTAATGTAAAAGAATCAGCGCATAAGCCGCTGTGAACATAGTAGTAGCTTACATAATAATGATGCATTAACATACACAAAGTAGCATGGTAGGAAAGTACAAGCCTTTTTTACTTGGGTGAGCAACGTTGATGAATGTCTGAGGCAGTTTGGGAGTGAGTTGAACAGATGAGCAGAATAAAAGACCTTCAGAAAAGAGTTCATAAAATACTGAAAGACAACATGGACGACAATCATATGCGGGCTGGCGCCGTGGCACATCTTCACGGTGTGTCACTCGCTGCTGTCATGATCGCAAAGAAAAGAGGAGAGAATCCGGAACTGGCGGCAAGGGCAGGGCTTCTTCACGATTTGTATGCCTACAGAACCGGCACTTATGACGATCATGCTCACAAGGGAGCTGTCTATGCGAGAGAGGTGCTGGAGAAGCTTGGTGCTACAAGCAAAGAGGAAACCGACATTATCTGTTCCGCGATTTGGCACCACGACAGCAAGGCTGAGATTGATTCACCGATGGATGAAGTCCTGAAGGATGCAGATGTGATCCATCACTCCCTCGGCGATCCTACAAAAGAAGTGAAAGAGCATGAGAAAATGCGATATGAAAAGCTGTGCCGGGAGTTTGGGTTTTGAGAAGAGGTTAACATAACATGTACCGATATATTGCATTTGACGTGGAGACCCCGAACGATACGACAACCGCATGAGCGCCATTGGTATCTCCGTCATTGATGACGGGAGGATCGTAGATGAGTTTTTCTCCTATGTGAATCCGGAAAGCCATTTCGACTGGTTCAACATCAACCTGACGGGGATTGACGAGGACACAGTATCATCCGCCCCAACCTTTCCTGACCTCTGGAAGAATATCGAACCGGTCATGTCTTCCGGCATCCTTGTTGCCCACAATGCTGTGTTTGACCTTGGCGTGCTGAAGAAGTGCCTGACGGATTACGGCATCAGCTGGAAGGACTCGGTCCACTATTGCTGTACGGCGAAGATGGGGAGATTGTTGCTTCCGGATATGCATCACAAGCTGAATGAGCTGTGTGATTATTACGGGATCGGGCTCGATCATCATCAGGCAGACTCAGACAGCCATGCCTGTGCGGAGATCCTGCTGAGATACTTCCGGGACGGCGCGGACGAGAAGATGTTTATAAGGACGTATAAGTTTTGAAATATTACAAGCATACAAACAGACCGGGATTTCTTCTTGGCTTTATCGACTTTTTCACTGCTGGCGTATTTTTCCTTGTATATATGAAGGCAGACGGCCTTCAGGATGAAATCGAGTCTATCCTCGGACATAAAGTCATGCCATATTGGAAGGCATATCTTCTGGGAATTCCTACGCTGTTCATCTACACACTGGTGTGGATGGCGAGAATCTCAGAAGAACTGAAGGAGAAGGCAATCGAACTGGGTGTGGAAGGTCCATACACATCGTGGTGGCATATGTTTGGCTGGAATGTGTTTGGTTTGTTCCTCATGGGGCCTGCGGTTGCCACACACAGGTTTTTTGGAACATTGGACAGGGTAGAAGTCGAGCTGAACAGAAGAAATAGTCATACCTGAGAGAGCTTAGAAACGCTGTATTAAGTGAGTATGGGGGGAGACCACTATGACCAACGAAGAACTGAAGAAGATCCGTGAAGAAAAGAACCAGAGCAAGGGCGAATTTGCCAAACTCCTCGGCGTTACACCTATGGTGTACGGCAGATATGAGAGCGGGACGCTGAAAATCCCGGAGATTATTGAAACGGCTGTGAAAGAGATGATTGCTAAGGCATCGGATAAGGTTGTGGCTACCGAGATCGAAGTAAAGAAAAAGACCAGAGCTGCCGGACGTAAGGCAAAAGAGGTGGTCGAAAAGGCATCTGATGTCGCCACTGAAATCGAAGTGAAAAAGAAAACCAGATCTACCGCTCGCAAAGCCAAAGAAACCGTCAAGGCTGTGGCTGTAAAGAAAACCGCCATTCTCATCCAGTCCCAGCTCGGCGGCACGATCACACCGGAGGAAGTGCTGAAACGGATCCCAGAAGGCTGCGACCAGGTTTACATAAAACCGGAAGAGAACAAGGCTTACTGGGTGAAGGGTGACGAGAGCGGAGCAGTGGAGTTGTGGTGAAACAAGGAGATTTGAATAATGAAAATTGCAGTAAGATATTATACAAAAGGTGGAAACACAAAAAGGCTGGCTGAGGCTGTTGCCAAAGCCGTCGGCGTAGAGGCACTTCCGATAAGCACACCCATTACCGAGCCTGTGGATATTCTGTTTTTGGGGAATTCCTATTATGCTTTCACCATTGATCCCGAGGTACGCGCTTTCATTAAGGGGCTTGATAAGAACAAAGTCGGGAAAATCGTCAATTTCGGTTCTGCGGCTATGTTGAATTCGACTTACAAGAAGGTCAAGGCAGAGGCAGATAAGGTCGGTATTCCGATGGACGAACGCGAGTTCCACTGCAAGGGTGAGTTCAAAGGTATCCATAAAGGAAGACCGGATGAGTCGGATATGAAGGCCGCGGCAGATTTTGCCAGGAAGATTGTAGGGTGAATTAACAGGTAATTACCGGGATAATAATACAAATTAGGAGATTTAGAAGTAGATGAAGCTTTGGAAATGGAAACCCGAATATACTGCCATTCTCTTTATAGCCGGAATCTGTGCAAATTTCCTTATTGCATTATTAAACGGTATACTTGGGTATTTCAACAGTTCTGTCTGGTAGGGAACAATTAGTGCATATTATCTGTTCATAATGCTGTTAAAGCTTGGACTGCTGATTGGAAGTATAAAAAGTAAAAAGAATATCCGCAGTTTGACGAAATGCCATTTATATGTATCCATAGCCATTATGCTTCTTGATCTTATACTTGGAGTAATTGTTTACCTGATGGCAACAGATAGAGGGTCAAAGCATTTTCCGGGATATCTGATCTATGGTGTAGCTCTGTATGCTTTCTGCAAAATGATTTCGGGTGGAATCAATCTTGTGAAAGCCGGAAGAAAGAATTCTCCGGTGCTGCTTTCCATGAAGAGCATTGGGCTTGTGGATGCTATGGTTTCGATTCTTATGCTTGAGATTGCTTTGATAGACACGTTCGGAGATATTAATACCGAATGGGCGAGGACAATGATGGCGGCTTCCGGCTTCGGTGTATGGCTGATCGCGTTGGTAGTCGGAGTGCTGGGAGTCTGGTGGTATTTGCGAAAAAAGCTTTAATGCG
>CADCPK010000124.1 GCA_902803215.1 uncultured Lachnospiraceae bacterium | reverse complement strand
CGCTTTCGGGCCGGGTGTTTTCGGAATTGTTCGAATCATTCCACTCTTTGATCACCCTCACAGTCCGCATGTTACTGTCGACGGTGTTGGTTATAGCGAAAGAATATCCGGTCAGCTCGCCTTCTTCATCGGTGACAGGTACTGCATCGCCCACGTTTCCGGTATAGTTCGGCACATCGTCCTCGATAATGCTGTACGCGATCTCCACTCCCGGCTTGTCATACCGCTTAAGGCCGGTAAAGGTGTATGCCCAGTCACCGTCGGCGGTCAGCGTGGCCGAAGCGACCTTTCGTCCGGTCCCGGCCCCTGCTGCCTTGCCGTAGAGTGTCACACCGACACTGTCAGGCCTCAGCCCGCGTTCGTCGTTTTTGTCCTCCCAGACCTTTTTCACCTCGACCCGGACAGTCCCGTCACTTATCGTGTTGGTAATATTGCAGGTCCAGGTGTTCGATGTCTCGTCGAATACGGGTTCATCGTACTTCGTAATATAGCCATCGACAGCAGTCTCGATCACAGAATAGCGGATCGGATTGCCCTCTTCGTCACTGCGCGGCAGTTTTGCGGCCTCGAAGCTCCCTTCACGCACATCGAGAGTCTTTACCGAAGAGCCGTTTGCCAGAATGATAACTTCGATCGATTCGGGCCTTGTACCGCGGGCATTGTTGTCATCCACCCAGGTTTTGCGGCCTTTCACCGTCACTTTATCCTCTCCACCGGTCCAGGTATTGGTTACGGTGAAGGTGATCTCGCCGTTCCCGGATTTCACAGATTCGACTGTGCTCGAATAATTCTCGAGCGTCTCTTCCCCCAGAGTATAGACAATTTCCGCTCCGTTTTCATCGTAGGCCGCAAGTGCATTACCGTCGCTGTCCTCAGTGAAATCGGCTTTCCAGCTGTTGTCCTCCGAAAGCTCGGCCTCGGCCGCAGCCACTCCGCCTCGCTTCAGTGTAACTTTGACTTTCTCGGGCCTCTCCTGCCCTTCGTCGCCCTTCCACTCCTTAATGGCGTGGATCACTACATTCTTCTGTTCACGGTTTGTGACGGTAAATGTATAGGTAACGCCGCCCTCTGCATCTGTCTTCTCGGATGGGCCGGAATATGCAGGGACATAGTCGCTGCCCTCTTCTGTGAGCTCCTCGACTCTGAAGGCGTTTACGTTATGGCCGGTGAGCTCAACCGTGCCCGCAGCATCCTCGGACGCGGCATCTCCGCCGGCTCCTTCACTTCCGGTGCCCGGCTCTTCACCCTCGCTTCCCGAGGACGCTGCAGAACCGTTTTTAAGAGTCACTTTGAATCCGTTTTCTTCATTCAATGTATATACGCCGACTTCTTCGCCAAGGTCATTGATGAGGCGCACCTGCACATCGGGATGGCGTGAAGAAGCATCTCCCTGTGCAGCTCCATCCTCGCCGCCCTCATCCTCAAAGTGCTTCTCGATAACCAGCTTAGGATCTGTCGCCCACGTATTCGTGATGTCATACCCGTCGATCGACGCCACATACTTATCCGCGTACTGATATCCCTCGGGGAACTCTTCCGAAATAGTGTAGTCCGCATCCGGATCAAGCTCTGTGCCGTCTTCAAGATCATCCTTTGTAAGCGCCCACACCCAGCTGTCATCCGCGCTGCTCTGCGGCTCGACTTTTGCCTTTCCGACCACATCGCCGTCCTCATCCTTCACCACAACAGTGATATATGCCGGGCGGTCCTCTTCTTCATCATTTTTCCAGTATTTGGTTCCACCGATCGACATATCGTCGTCAAGACTCAGATCGGCCTTAATATTGATAACGTTGCTCGTCAGCTCCCAGTCTCTGAAGATATTGTAGGCTTTGCCGGGTACGCTGACATACATGTCCGACAGGTCGAAGGACACCGGGCAGTCGATGCCCGTCAGCACCTTAATGGCCATCTTGATGATCTCGCTCGTGATCTCACCCGCCTCGAAGTCGAGAGGCAGCTTGAGCGCGCTGTATTTTTTCACGCCAAAGCTCAGCTTGTAGGATTTGAGCAGGTTGCTGTCCTTCTTAGCCTCGCCCGCCGCAAATGAAGTGTCCATAAGGCCGGTGGGGTCAAGCAGCCCCAGGATATCGCCCGCAAGCGGAACCAGCTCGTTTATGATATCTTTAATAGAAGTTTTATCTCCGTACAGCGGGTTCATCACCGGCGTGTATGGAATGCGGTCGCCCGCCTCGCCGGTCAGGGACAGGTATTCCTCCTTGACGCGGCTCTGCAGGATCAGCCATACAGAGTCGGGCGTCTCCTCGTCGGTCAGATTGATCCAGCGCTTGTACGCCGAGATATCCAGCACTGCGGTGTTCCTGATCGTGGTAGTGTCTTCCTCCTCGGAATATTCCACGATGTATTTTGTTTCATGCTCGTCGATACGCTCGCCCACGGAGCTGGTGTATGCGGGCACCTCGTATGTAACGTAAGGAAGAGGCGCCTTGTCCTTCTTCCCCAGGCGCTCAAGGTAGGCCTCGGGGTCGGACAGCGCTTCAAAGTACTCATCGACGCGGGCGAAGTTGTCCCCGATCATCTCCAGCACTTCGCTTCGGTCAAGATCGTTCCGGGCATGGACCACGCGCAGCACCGCTTTAAGAAGCCGCGTCTCTTCGTCCTCGTTCTGCCCATCTTCCGAATCGACTTTGAGCTCTCGGATTCGATACCGGATCTCCTTGCGATCGTTCGGATCATCGGAGTCGCCGGCCTCGAACCTCGGCATGGGGTCAAAATCGGCCTGCCAGTTGTTCTCGTCACTCAGCGTCAGGATCTGCACGGGGAGCCAGATCTCGGTCGTTTCAAGGCTTGTCGTTGACCCTGCTGTAGAACAGGGCTTCCAGCACCACCTCGACGCTCTCGGGCTTATCTTTGTTCTCGTAGTCGATATCCCATTCCTTTTTGACCGAAAGCGTTCGTGCATTATCGTCCCCGACGATGATATCGACCCTCTCATTCTTCGTATCACCGTCGTTGGTGCTTCTCACCATGTCGGAGGGCTGCTCTCCCTCCCCCTTCAGCGTCTGTTTGACCGCCTCAAATTTGTACTTTCCTTCTTTATAAGGAAGGTAGAGGTTTGCAAGAGCCGCGTTGCCTTCCTCTCTTCCCTTTCGTGTGACACCCTCGGTGAGCGACCGGACATTTTCATCCACCTGCACCTCCTCGGCAGGTTTGACGGTCATGCCCTCTATGGGGATGGTTTTTGCCTCATTCAGCCAGGTCGCTACCGGGATCCGATAGACATGATGCGGACACGGATCGTTGCTGTATGCCAATTGTTCCCGGAAGGTCAGCGACTGCCTGAAATTGCGCTTGCCGGTGACATCCGTGTAATCTTCATCCTCGCCCCGATCCCAGTGCTTGTCAAAGATCTCGAATGTCAGAATTTCAAGGCGGATATGCATATCCCAGTCATACCAGGTCTGGCGGATTATACGGTCCTGTCCGGTAATGCAGCCGGGCTTTCCGTTCTCGGTGCAGGTGTGAACAGCTTCGCGGAGCGGGTTGACGTTGCCGTCTTCATCCTTCTCCCATTCGTCATGAGACTGCTCCCATGTGGCGATATCGCCGGCAAAAATACCGGCCTTGCATGAAATGATCGGGCCGACCTTACCAAAACTGATGCCGAAAACCGACAGCGGGATCGATAAGAATCCGGCGTTCATATGCTCATAGTCACCGACAAAAACCGTGACTTTTTGGTCGGTCGGATCTTTCGGTTCGATCGAATAGATCTGAATGGTACTCTCGTACTTTGCATGCGCTCCATAGGCCAGCGAACCGGTGTAGACGGCCGAAACCGTCATCTTTCCTTTGACAGTACAGGGGGCCGTCGCCGCTCCGACGATCTGCTTTTTAAACACCGAACTGACCTGAGATCCGACGTAGGGGATGAACGAAAAAATGTTGTTCAGCGCAGTGGTGTCGAAGGTCTCCATCGAATATTTTGTGGCGTTCTTTTTCACATCCGTGTCAACAGTATTGAACCGCCAGTTGGCCTTCTTGAACTCAATCTCGAACTCGGTGGTGGTGGACATGTTCACGCTCGCTTCGACCTTGATGTCATTGATGCTGTCGATCTCTTTTCCGAGGAGCGAAGAAACATCCACCTGGATCGGGGTCTGGCAGGTTGCATTTTTCAGCTGCACCTTCCAGTTTGCATTGTCCACCGATTCCGTCTTCGGCTTCATGTCGTAGGTGGTAAAATCGAAGACGTCCAGGTGCGGGATCAGGTCGTCTGCGTGAACGGGTCGCGGCACCGCAACAAAAAGGAGCATAAGCAGTCCAAGGATCAACATAAGCATACTGCCGCAGTTATACTTAAAAGTCTTTCTTTGTAAATCCATGATATTCCCCTTATCTATCGTGTTCACACTCTGTTCATATTCCATTCACACTTTCTTTACGGTGCCTGACACCATAAAATCAATTTTATGGTGTCAGGCACCGTGAATTCAAGGATTACACCTCTTACACGGCTCGAACCCCTGTTGGATGATGCTCTCCCTGTCCAGATTCACATCCTCGCGATTAGCGGGATAAATATCTGCG
>CADCPK010000123.1 GCA_902803215.1 uncultured Lachnospiraceae bacterium | reverse complement strand
TGCGGGAACATAGTCCGGATCGATCTCGATGATGTTGTAGTTGCCTTTTTTCTTCTGTTTGAGGATCTCCAGCGCCTCGTCGGTATATCCCGGAGCGATGATACCGTCGGATACTTCTCTCTTCACCAGCAGAGCTGTGTCTTTATCGCACACGTCGGAAAGGGAGATGAAATCACCGAAGGAAGACATACGGTCGGCGCCTCTTGCTCTTGCGTAAGCGCAGGCGATCGGGGAAAAGGTTTTCCAGTCCATATCGTCCACCCAGTAGATCTTAGCCAGAGTTTCGGTAAGCGGAAGGCCGATGGAGGCTCCTGCGGGGGAAACATGCTTAAACGATGTAGCTGCGGGAAGGCCTGTAGCTTTTTTCAGGTCCTTAACCAGCTGCCAGCCGTTGAAGGCATCCAGGAAGTTGATATATCCCGGTCTGCCGGAAAGGATTTTTACGGGGAGCTCGCTGCCATCGTTCATGTAAATGCGGGAAGGTTTCTGGTTGGGGTTGCATCCGTATTTTAAAGCAAATTCTTTCATGTATTATCCTCCTTAAAAGAGCAGCCGCCGGGGCCTATTATGCGTTTTTGTTCAGAATTCTGGTCTCGTACTTGCCGGTTTCGATATCGATGTATCTGACAAACAGTGAGACTTTGTTGTCCTGATTGAGGTTCGTCCACAGAAGCTCGGTAAATTCGTCGATATCATCGGGAACGGAGATGCGCTTCGGCTCTCCCTCAAAGCTGGGGAGCGGGCTTCCGTCGCCCTGGTAGGTGTGGATAAATCTTCCTTCGCCATTGACGGCATCGGAGTACTCGAAGGTGTATCTCACGCACTGGGATGCTCTTCCGCAATCACTCTTCAGAATGGAAAGCATGTAGCTGAAATGTCCGTCCTTCACGTCGAGGACACCCGAGATGCGCGGTGTGTAGTTCGGTGCATCGGGCTCAAACTCCCGGCTGCGGAGCGACTGTTCGAAGGTGAGGCCTTTTTTGTAGCCTTCATAGACTGTGTCTGTCTGGTCGCCGTTCGTCACGATCGTGTGCTCATCAAGGACACGAACCGGAGCATAGATGATAAGGCTGGGGTCGACAAGCTTTGCAGGGTCAAATGCCTCTGTTCTGATTCCTTCGCCATCCTCCACAAAGATGCGGTTGCGGCTGTTTTCGCTTCTGCCCATGATGAAGTATGCTGTTACTGCGCTTTTTCCATCCGCTGAACGGCCGATCACGATGCCTCTGCCCGGATATGAGTTGTTCTTCAGTTCCTGTTTGAGCGACAACATTTCCATTTTGTTTCTCCCTTTCTTGATTATAACGCAAAAACCGCCTGAGCTGCTCCTTAAAAAGTGCTGCCCAGGCGGTCGGCTTTTCGTTTACTGCACTCCCTGCAGGTAGTCTCCTGCGATCCGCCAGTCATGCAGCTGTTTGTATCTGTTCAGTTCCTTCACAGATACAAGCAAAAATCCATGCAAATCGCCTGCGGCGATGGATTTTTGCTTATCGTATCATTGTCGTACGGCCTCAGCAGCAAGTGCTTCGGCCTGTTCTGAACACTGTCCTGTATTCAATTTATTTTATTCGTTTACGCTGTAGTTCGGTGCTTCCTTGGTGATGTGGATGTCATGCGGATGCGATTCTTTGAGCGATGCGGCCGAGATCTTGATGAACTTGCCGTTCTCTTTGAGCTGCTCTATGTTCTCTGCTCCGCAGTAGCCCATGCCCGATCTGAGTCCGCCGATCAGCTGGAACACGGTATCTTCCAGATGTCCTTTGTATGCCACACGGCCTTCCACGCCTTCGGGTACAAGCTTCTTGGCATCGCTCTGGAAATAGCGGTCCTTGCTGCCGTTTTCCATGGCTGCGATGGAACCCATGCCACGGTAAACTTTGTATTTACGGCCCTGATAGAGCTCGAAGGTTCCCGGACTTTCGTCACAGCCGGCAAAGATGCTGCCCATCATACACACGTTTGCGCCTGCAGCGATGGCCTTGGTGAGGTCGCCCGAATACTTGATGCCGCCGTCCGCGATGATCGGGATGCCGTAGGGTTTTGCCGCTTCGTAGCAGTCCATGACAGCGGTGATCTGCGGAACACCAATACCTGCAACGACACGTGTGGTGCAGATGGAACCCGGTCCGATACCGACCTTGACCGCATCTACTCCGGCTTCGATGAGTGCCTTTGTAGCCTCACCCGTAGCCACGTTTCCTGCGATGACCTGCAGATCGGGAAATGCGCCTTTGATCTCGCGAACCGCACGCATGATGTTCTCGGAATGACCGTGCGCCGAATCGACGACGACCACATCGACCGAAGCCTTAACCAGTGCTTCGACACGTGCGAGCACGTTTGCCGTGATGCCTACCGCGCCGCCGCACAGAAGTCTGCCCTGTGCATCCTTGGCTGCGAGGGGATATTTGATCTGTTTCTCGATATCTTTGATGGTGATCAGGCCTTTGAGATTAAAATTCTCGTCTACGATAGGAAGTTTTTCCTTGCGCGATGCGGCAAGGATCTTTTTGGCCTCTTCAAGTGTGATGCCTTCGCGTGCCGTGATCAGATTTTCGGATGTCATGCAATCTTTGATCTTCTTCGAAAAATCTGTCTCAAATTTGAGATCACGGTTGGTGATGATACCTACAAGCTTTCGGCCCTCGGTGATGGGAACACCGGAGATGCGGTATTTACCCATGAGGTCGTTGGCATCTTTAAGGGTATGCTCGGGGGAAAGGAAAAACGGATCGGTTATGACGCCGTTCTCCGAACGTTTAACTTTATCGACTTCCTCCGCCTGTTCTTCGATCGTCATGTTTTTGTGGATGATACCGATTCCGCCCTGTCTGGCCATGGCGATTGCCATGCGATACTCGGTGACCGTATCCATCCCTGCGCTCATCATAGGGATATTCAGCCTGATCGAACCGGTAAGATTTGTAGAAACATCGACCTGATTCGGAATGACCTTTGAATACTGTGGAACCAGTAGAACATCATCAAATGTAATGCCTTCGCCGATAATTGTACCCAATTGCACTTCCTCCTAATATTCTTCTGTTGACTGATTGTCCCCTAGTGTAACAAAAATACCATTTTGTGTCAATCCAAAAAAACTTTGCCCGGAGCAGTTTTTTTCATCTTGTCTTTGAGGTCCTGATCGGGCTCAAGAATGACCTTGCAGGTCTCCTCGTTGACACGGGTGATGATGGCAAACCGTTCATGTTCGGTATTTCCCGAAGAAAAGTCCAGAACTTTCATGTTCTGATTGTTGTTGTAGTAGTCCATGCGGTGCGATTTTTCGGGCGCCGCGATGTCGCTCTCCTTGAGACTGAAACTGCAAACTTTTTTACGTTTCTGCTGAGACATGATCACGTCGACGTCAAATTCGCCGTTCACGAACAGGTATTCGTATTCCAGATCGGTCTTAGGCAGGATAAAATAATCCGCAATACCAAGAAGCACAGCTCCGATCAAACACAGGGGATGAATAAACAACCCTGCAACAACGAAGATCGCTGTAAGCGCGATCAGGCCGTACTTGATGAGGCTGTCCTTTGGCGTCTTTTCCTTTTTTACCAGTAATTCGGTATACAGATCACTCATTTTTTGTTACCTCCGGTTTTAATCTGTTAGTCATAGGTAACCGGCAATCCGCTTCGCTGCCTGCCGGTAACCAATAGTCCACTCCGTGGGCCATATTGGTTGTATTATAGCATAAAAAAGGACAGGCGTAAATGCCGCCTGTCCTTTATCTGTAACTGAATAATTACATCATTCCCATGCCCGGGTTTCCTGCCGGCATCGGAGGTACATCCTCTTTGATGGTAGAAACGACAGACTCGGTAGTGAGCAGTGTGGAAGCTACGCTTGTAGCGTTCTGCAGAGCGCTTCTGGTAACCTTTGCGGGATCCAGAATTCCGCTGCTGACCATGTCAACATACTCTTCTGCCAGAGCGTCAAAGCCCATGCCTACCTCGGACTCTTTAACTTTGTTTACGATAACGGAGCCTTCAAGGCCTGCGTTCTCGGCAATGTGATACAGCGGAGCTTCGAGAGCCTTAAGGATGATGTTTGCGCCGGTCTTCTCGTCGCCTTCAAGGTCTGCTGCCATCTTGGCAACTTCCTTAGCTGCGTGGATGTATGCGGAACCGCCGCCTGCGATGATTCCTTCTTCAACTGCCGCACGTGTTGCAGCCAGAGCATCTTCCATACGGAGCTTAGCTTCTTTCATCTCGGTCTCGGTTGCAGCACCGACACGGATAACAGCTACGCCGCCTGCCAGTTTGGCAAGTCTTTCCTGAAGTTTCTCACGGTCAAAGTCAGATTTGGTCTCTTCGATCTGCTTACGGATCTGTGCGATTCTGTTGCTGATGGCTTCTTTTTCGCCGAGGCCGTCAACGATAACGGTATTCTCTTTGCCAACCTTGACAGATTTGCAGCGTCCGAGCTGTGCCATGGTAGCTTCTTTCAGATCGAGACCCAGTTCATCGGAGATCACCTGTCCACCTGTCAGGATAGCGATATCCTGCAGCATTTCTTTTCTTCTGTCGCCATAGCCCGGAGCCTTGACAGCTACTACCTGGAAGGTTCCTCTCAGCTTGTTGACGATGAGTGTGGTAAGAGCTTCGCCTTCGACATCCTCAGCGATGATGAGGAGCTTAGCGCCTGCCTGTACGATCTGCTCGAGGAGCGGAAGGACTTCCTGGATATTGCTGATCTTCTTGTCGGTGATCAGGATGTACGGATCGTCGAGAACCGCTTCCATCTTCTCCATATCGGTAGCCATGTATGCGGAGATGTATCCTCTGTCGAACTGCATACCTTCGACAAGGTCAAGCTCTGTGTGCATGGTCTTGGATTCTTCTACTGTGATAACGCCGTCGTTGGAAACTTTTTCCATAGCGTCTGCAACAAGCTGTCCAACCTGCTCGTCTCCTGCGGAGATAGCTGCTACGTTAGCGATCTGCTTCTTGCCGTTGACTTTCTGGCTCATGTTCTTGATGGCTTCGACTGCCTTCTCGGTAGATTTCTTCATACCTTTACGAAGGATGATCGGGTTAGCGCCTGCTGCCAGGTTCTTCATTCCTTCGTGAACCATTGCCTGTGCAAGAACGGTAGCTGTTGTGGTTCCGTCGCCGGCGACATCGTTTGTCTTGGAAGCAACTTCTTTGATCAGCTGTGCGCCCATGTTTTCGAAGCCGTCTGCCAGCTCGATCTCTTTTGCGATGGTCACACCGTCGTTTGTGATAAGCGGAGCACCGTAGGATTTTTCAAGAACTACGTTGCGGCCTTTGGGTCCAAGTGTTACTCTGACTGTATCTGCAAGCTGATTTACACCGCTCTCGAGAGCTGTTCTTGCTTCTGCACCGAATTTGATTTCTTTTGCCATGATTTATCGTTCCTCCTGATCTCTCTATTTACCGGTTACTATTCACAGCATTAAGGCTGTGAATAGTAACGGGTTCGTCCATGCAAATCGCCTTCGGCGATGGGACGAACCCCTGCATGCTTTACTATTTTAGGTCGCAATCGCGCAGCAAGTGCGCGATTCGACTGTGATTAGTAACATTTACTTTACAATAGCAAGAATGTCACTCTGGCGTACGATGATGTACTCTTCTTTGTCGGCCTTTACTTCTGTTCCTGCATATTTGGAATAGATGACTTTATCGCCGACGGAAACTTCCATCTTAACTTCTTTGCCGTCAACCATTCCGCCGGGGCCTACTGCGATTACTTCGGCCTGCTGCGGTTTTTCCTGTGCCTGTCCCGGAAGAACGATTCCTGATTTGGTGGTTTCTTCTGCTTCAAGCTGTTTTAAAACGACACGATCACCTAACGGTACTAACTTCATTTTATTTTCCTCCTGAGATCTGTTTTTTTCTGATTTACTAGCACTCACTTTGTCCGAGTGCTAATCACTGTGGTTATATTATTGGATTTGGTCGGTGTTTGCAAGTCTGAAAAACGTGGATATATCTCTCTGTTTCTTCCTGTTTCTTCTTTTTTCTCTGTTTTGCTCTTATTCTCTTACCGGAATATATTTTTTGTGAAAAAGCAGAACACATGGGGACGTATCTCAATGAGTAATTGGGGACGTTTCTCAATGA
>CADCPK010000122.1 GCA_902803215.1 uncultured Lachnospiraceae bacterium | reverse complement strand
GCCCAGGCGCCGGGGGATACCTCCTCCATTGCATAGGTGCGGAGGGGCAGAGAAAAAAGATATATGAGTATGAATATCCATAGGATGATAGATGTCTTGCGCATAAAGTGTCTCCGGGAATTAATTAGTATTGTTATTATAGCAATGTGAAGAGGGTATTGTAAAGACAGGGGACGGTTCTCTGTCTCTTCAAAGACAGGGGACGGTTCTTTGTCTCTTCCGTGGCTCCGTTATGATTGGATACGGATGCCGAAATCTTTATGCTGATAGTAAGGTTGCTGTGTGAAAGATGAAAATATGTCACCGAATCTGTCCCCGTGACTCCTAAGTTTGCTATGTGAAAGAAGAAAGTGATGTGGTTGATAACAGATTCTCACAGCTTGACAATGACATGCGGGTAGGATAATGTATAAGTTTAGAAATCATACAGAACTTGAGGAGAGTTTTTGAGATGAGAGAAAATATAATCATGCTGGAATCCGTAGATTCCACAAATGAGTATCTGAAAAAACTTGCGCGGAAAGACGCTGCATCCGGGACTGTCGTAGCTGCACTCGAGCAGACGGCGGGGAAAGGGCGACAACACCACACTTTTCAAAGCAATAAGGGCGGTATTTATCTTTCCATGTTTGTAAAGTGCGATGATCTTTCGATCAATGATATCATGACCGTCACCGCCAAGACCGGTGTCTGTGTCTGTCTGGCGCTTCAGGATGCCTTTGGATTACATGCCGGGATCAAATGGGTCAACGACGTGATCTATCACGAAAAGAAGATCTGCGGGATCCTTGTCGAAGGTTCCCCTGTCGTAGGAAATACCATCCCCGGGCTTATCATCGGTATCGGGGTCAATCTGAACCAGGAAAGCTTCTCCCCCGAGATTGCCGACATCGCCACTTCGCTGAAGATCGAGCACGGCAGAGAGTTTTCTATACCGAATTTTGTTGATGCCCTAGTCAGCCGTCTGGACGAGCTTCGCGCAGATCTTACATCGCAGGTCTACCTGGAGAAATATCGGGAGCTTTGTGTGACAGTAGGACAGGAAGTGACCTACACGATCGATCAGGTTCTGCACAGCTGCAGGGCTTTGGGGATAGATGACTCATTCGGGCTCATCACCGAAGACGGGGTGCTGAAGAGCGGCGAGGTGAGTGTGAGGCGGAAGTGAAAGATGGGACGGTTCTCGGAACATGGGGACGGTTCCTCGTTCCACCCAAATGGAACATGGGGACGGTTCCATTTGGGTGGAACGAGGAACCGTCCCCATGTTCCGAGAACCGTCCCCGTGTTTCACTCCCCCACCAAATGCACAGTTATATACTCATGCCCGGTGGCTGGAAGATATTTCTCCAATATATCCTTAGCCGCGATCTTCATACTGGATGTACACACGCAGGGATGGCACCCCCAGCACTCATCCTTCAGCAGATCTTCATCGATCAGAAGCTGCACTTCGTGGTCCTTGTCGTTCATCAGGCCCATAACGCTGACGGCGCCGGGCTCGATGTCCAGGTATTTCAGCATGTCTTCTGCTTCTGCAAAGGAGAGCCGTGCAGAGTTGATCTGCGAGGACAGCTCCTTTGTCTTAAACTTTTTGTCTCCCGGCATCAAAAGAAGATAAAACTTCGTCTTCTGCCTGTTGCACAGAAACAGATTCTTGCACATGATCACGCCGAGCGCCTCATCTATCGCGTTGCAGGCTTCCATCGTTTCGGCCCGTTCGTGATCGACCTGTCTGTATTTGATCTCAAGGCTGTCCAGAAAGTCGTAGGTTCTTACCTCCCGCGGCAGCCTGTCTTTAGTGTTATCCGGTCTTCCTTCCCGCAATATCAAAATAGTTTCCTCCCGATCCACATCCAAATCATATCAGTCGCCTCTTCTAAACTTCTTTATATATTATACACCGGTGACGCAAGAGACGCAATTATAACCACTCTTCCGGATCAATGGGAACATGTCTCTTTTTTTCCTGAAATCATACTATAAGATTATGTGATTTCAATAAACATTTTTGTGAATTCAGAATGTATTGCGGTACTGACCCGGAGAGGCTCTTTGATGAGGTTGATATCCTGCTCGGGAAGGACGGCCGGGATGGGCCGCCACCCCAAAACAAAAAATCCGGTAGTCAAATAGTAACCATCGGACAAAAAAAGAGGACTTTGTGCAATCTGCCAAAGCCCTCAAACCCTTGTATTTACTGACTTTTTTAAGTGGAGCATATGGGATTCGAACCCACGGCCTCTACAATGCGAATGTAGCGCGCTCCCAACTGCGCTAATGCCCCATAAATAAGGCCCCGCGCGTATTCTCACGCGGGGCGCAAGCAATGGAAGCAATGGGGCTCGAACCCATGACCTCTCGCGTGTGAGGCGAACGCTCATCCCAGCTGAGCTATGCTTCCATCACTTGGTATTATAGCACAATCCAAAATGAAATCAACCAAAAATTACAACTTTTTACAATTGTTTGCAAAAAAGCGAAATCTGATCAGCTCACTTTTTGGTGTTTTTTTGACTGCCCCTGGTTTTTTTGCCCGTAGCCAGAGCCTTCTCTACTTTCTCTACCGTCTCGGACACTTTCTTTTTGATGATCTGATCGGGGCTTTCCGCCTTCTTTCCGGTCACCTTTTTGGTAACCTTTTTGGGGCTCTCCGCCTTCTCTTTTGCCTTTGGTTTTGCTGCTTTTGGCTTTTCCGCTTTCTTCACCGGCTTCTCAGGCTC
>CADCPK010000121.1 GCA_902803215.1 uncultured Lachnospiraceae bacterium | reverse complement strand
TGGAACAGGGCGTTCAGCACGTTATTTACCGTGATCTGGGAACTGCCGATCATGCAGTTCAGAACGAGCAGGACGATCATGAAGATGCCCAGCAGTATGAAACATGTCGTATAGCGAATCCGTCTCTTTTCCAAAACGCAAGCCTTTCTTGTTACTTTAACTTATGCAGGAACGTCAGTTGGTCTGATTCCGCCGTATCGGTAATGACAGCGTTGAAATCCTTGATCATGCCGGCGATCGCGGAACTTCTCTGGAACAGATCGTGCTCGGAGCACCAGACGTCGCCTGTTTTTACAGCCTTGAAGTCCGCCAGTACGCTGCTGGTCTGCAGCAGTTCTTCGATGGTGTCCATGCCTTCCACGATCGTGCTGTTGTAGATGAGGATATCCGCATCCTTGGCTCCGGCATAGAAGGATTCCATCTGCATGTTCATGGTGGACAGGGCGTTGTCGTCCTGACCGTCGATGTGGTCGAACACGTAATGGCCTCCGGCCAGTTCGATCATTTTGGAAACGTAGTCTCCGGGCTTGCGGACGACGGCCGCGCCGACGGAGCTGATGTGGAAAAAGGCCACGGTCTTATCGGTCTTTGCCTCCTGCAGATCGCCGGCCAGCTCGAGCTGTTTGTTGTAGAATTCTTCCGCTTCGTCGTATGTTCCTACCAGAAGGCCGCACAGCTTGATCCATTCCAGTCTTCCGAGGGGATGGGGCTCGTAGCTGGAGTATTCCACCATGACGGGGAACCCGAGGGATTCCAGTTTTTCCTTGATCTCCGGGGTGTGATAGATCATGGTGTTTTCCATAATAAAGTTGCAGCCTTCCGTCATGATCATCTCAAAGTCCGGCGCGCTGTATTTGCCGACGTAGAGAAGGCTGCCATCCTCGAGGGCATCCAGGACTTCCTGGATCGCCCAGTTGCTTTCGTTCGTGCTGGTCATGCGGATCCTGTCGAGGGCGCCGATCTGAAGGAAGGGATCCATCATGGCGGAAGACGCCTGGTAGATATTGTTCAGAGGCTGCTGGATGACCACGGCATCGCCGATCGCTTCTTCGGAAACGGAAACGCCTTCCGGGACAAGGAGAAAGGGGAATTCCCCATGGACCGTGATGAGGGATGTGCCGTCGGAATAGTAGTCCACGGTAAACTCCTCGGCATACTGAAGATCCATATGTCCGGTGAGCGTATGTTCCGCCGTTTCGACCTGTTCACCCTGCGCGCCGCCCGTGCAGGCGGTCAGAAGAATGAAAAATGCAAGCAGAAGTGTAATAACTATCTTTCGATTCATAGCAAAGATCCTTTATTTTATTGTAGAAGAGTCAAAATACAAGGTGTACTCGATCTCATGCGGGGAACTCATGGCGGTGGTATCGCCGATGACGGTGAAATAGGTATCCAGCGCAGGGACCGGGATCGTAAAGGTGGAATTGCTCCCGTTGTTCTCGTTCAGATACTTTACGCCGTTTACCTTCATATAGTCGTAGTAGATGCTGGTCCAGACGACCTTCGCAGAATAACTGCCATCTTTCACATAGAGCGTAACGGGATTGGTGATGCTGGCCTTTCCCGTACCGCCGGAAAAACCGATGGAGATCGTATAGGTGCCGTTCGCGATGCCGGCGGGAGCCTCTTCAGCTGCCGGCTGCGCTGGTGCCGGTTCTTCTACTGCAGGTTGTTCCGCTGCCGGTTCTTCCGCGGGAGCGGGTTCTGCCTGCTGAGCCGTTGTTTCGGGCTGCGTCTGCGCTGCTGCTGTCTGCTGGGGCTGAGCCTCTGCGGGCTTTTCCTCCTGTGCAGGCGCCTCTTCAGCCGTTTCCTGTGCGTTTTCTTCCGCAGTTTCTTCTTCTGCAGGTTTTTCCTCTTCCGCCTGCTGTTCGACAGTCTGCTCTTCCGCAGGGGCTGCTGTCTGCTGTTCCTCCGCTTTGCTGCATCCGGCCAGCATAGAGAAGGAGAGGGCAAGGCAGAGTACTGCAGCGATCCAATTCTTTTTCATGATCTTCCTTTCCTGATAAAACGGTCAAAATGAACATATAAAAACCATATCCCCGAGGATATGGTTCTGGTCAGCACAAAAAGAAACTGCCGATGGACCAATGCCTCGTGGTCGGGAAGCCGCAAGGCTTCCGGGCAGTAAGATCCGGGCAGGTTTCCTGACTGATGAGTCTTCGCGCAGGACAGCCTTCCCAACAGCAGTCAGTGACTCGAAAATGACCTGCGCTCTTCAAATACAGTGACGAGATCGTTTGGGACTTTCACCCAATTCCCTCTTTCCCCGCAAAAGAAGACCTTCTGCGGGTCACCCGAATTCTTTACAACGTATCAAATATATCACAAAGAGAAAGATCGCGTCAATAAAACTGCGCTTTGCCGACATATCTTGAAAGGAAAGTTGCACAGCCTTCGGGGATTGTGATAAGATTATACAAGATTTATAGAGAGGAGTGATACCAGTGGGTAGACACGGTACGATAGCAGGCAGAAAAGCGGCTCAGGATTCGAAGAGAGCTGCGGTATTCACCAAGTACGCAAGATTGATCACAGTAGCAGCGAAGGCGGGCGGAGATCCCGATTACAACCCCTCGCTGAGACAGGCCATCGATAAGGCCAAGGGCATCGGAATGCCCAACGACAACATTACCAGAGCCATCAAGAAGGGCACCGGCGAACTGGGCGGCGAATCTTACGAGACCGTTACGTTCGAAGGTTACGGCGCGGGCGGCGTGGCCGTCATCGTAGAGACCCTCACCGACAACAGGAACAGAACGACGGCAAGCGTAGAGCACGCCTTCGATAAATATAACGGAAACTTCGGTGTTCCCGGATGCGTTTCCTACATGTTCTCCCGCAAGGGCGTCTTCGTATTCGACAAGGAAGAGGGCGTAACGGAAGACCAGCTGATGGAAGTCGCTCTGGAAGCTGGCGCAGACGACATCGTCGAATATGAAGACAGCTTCGAAGTCACCTGCGAGCCCGACGTCTTCAACGATGTAAGCGACGCACTGAAGGCAGCAGGCATCGAGCCCATGGAAGCGGATATCGAAATGGTTCCTTCCGTGGAGAGCACGCCGACGGAAGAATCCGCCATCAAGAGCCTCAAAAAGATGATCGAGATTCTAGAGGACGACGATGACGTCCAGAAGGTCTACACAAACTGCACGATAGATCTGTACGAATAAGGAAGTATCTGTCCTGGGGTGTTCGTTAAGACTCTTAATTCAACCTACAGTTTCACATTGGGATTCCGGATGTCGCGTCCGCGTGTATGTCAGGC
>CADCPK010000120.1 GCA_902803215.1 uncultured Lachnospiraceae bacterium | reverse complement strand
TGGCACTGATCGGTTTTATTTTCTCGATTGCGCTGGCGATTTACACGGTGAGGAAGCTTTCGATGCTTCAGAATAAGAAGTAAGAGATAGAAGTAACCGATTTATCAGATTGAACATGAGGTAAGTGATGTCTAAGAAGTTTGAAGAGAGATGGGAAAAGCTCGGCAAGGATCTGGAAGCGCTCGGAGAAAAAGCGAAGTCCGCAGTTGGTGATGCACAGGCTGCCCATGAGCTGGGTCAGGAAGTTCTGGAGCAGAAGATCAAGGACGCGAAGGGTGACATTGTCGCGCTTCAGGAGAATGCGCGCATCCTTGAGGATGAGAAAAAGAGCCGCCTCTTCAGCCATGTACTGAAGGCACAGATGACCATTAAGGCGAAATATGAGGATCTGAAAAACGCGCATGACAGAAATGTGCTGGAAGGATACATTGATGCTCATCTGATCCACATGGCGGATCTGTATGACACAATCTCCTATCTGCTTACTGATCTTGAACTGACTACATTAGAGACACAGGAAGCTCTGAAGGAGTATGACGAGAAATTCGGTGAAAAGGAAGAAGTATAATTTTTCTGAATCGCTGCCGGGGCAGCCAGTCCCCGGAATTTGACCGGAGTGGTGTTTAAGCTGCTCCGGGCAGTTTTTCTATTGCGGTATTAATCAGACAGGATGGAAGTAAACATGGCAGAGAATACTGAAAAAAAAGAAGTAATCAATTTGAAGCACAAGACGGTTGTCGCCTTTGTTCTGATGCTTGTTATGCTGATTCCTGTTACCGCGGCGTTATATTTTTTCGGCAGATTTTACAGCTGGCAGCGGGAAGAGGAAATGGAACAGATGTATCTGGATATCGTTTCCAGGGTTGGCAGCTACGGAAGCGCGCAGTTACAGGATGCTGTAGGGGATTTTGACGATCATATCCGTAAACAGATCGATCTCACACTTACGTTCCTGAAGGATGACGTTGCAAAGGATGAGTACACAGGTCCGGAAATCTTTTCGGACGGTTTTGTTGTGCGCCTCGATAAAGAGCAGGTAATCCTTCCGGGGCAGATTTCCGGAGACAGCGTCGCGATTGACGCAGACAGGATCGAAGAAGCTGTCCTTTCCGGCAAGATGCGTACAGGGGGCATTGATATGGAAGCCGCAGGGTTTGCTGAGGCCAGCGACGAGGAAGATGCCAATATCCGGGGATCCCTGTCCTTCGGACAGATCTGCCGGGATACCTATTATGCGCAAATTACGCCCTATAATGATTATAGCCAGTATGAAGAGATGTATCAGGAGGATTATCTGTCCGCCATGGAGACGGCAACAGAGATTTCCGGCGGTACGGTGCTGGTCGTATCCGAGCTTAAAGGGGATCCTGTGGTGCTTGATCAGTTTGGAACTTCGTTTTCCCCAGAGGACTTACCGGATTTAAAACTGACCATGTCCGATATTGAGGCTCAGGGGTACGGCAGAAGGAGAATAAACGGAAAGAGAGTCCACTATTCCTGCGTAAAAATGGACGGGGAGTGGATGGGCCAGAAAAATGTGTACTTCATACTGATTCTGCCGATCCAAAATATGGTGTCTCAACTTATCGAGCTTTCCGCGATGATTTCTCTGCTGATGATCATCTTCTACATGACCACCATCACTTATTCACTGTCAGAAGAAGAGTATGTATTAAAACATGTCCTGACCGCGGAGGAGGCAAGGAGATACAATCCGAGTCGGATTCGCCGCAAGCTTTGGAACCTGGGCGTTTTCGGTACACTGATGATTCTGCTGATTGCGTTTCTTACACAAAGCGTCATACAGATGCGTCAGCAGACATCGCACGGAAAACGAACCCTTCAATTAGTGTCAGGTCAGAGAAACGCGGACCTGGAAGAGCTGAGTGAACGTGTACAGGAGGTCCGGGAAAACTGGTATCTCGATTATGGAACAAGGATCGCTTTTTTCCTGAAAGGAAAGCCTGAAGCGCAGACAGAGGAAAAACTGAAGACATGCAGCGACATTACGGGCACTGACTTCATCATGCTGTTTGATCATGATGGAAATGAGATTATGTGCAGCGATGATTATGATGATTTCACGATCAGCCGCGGCCTGGGAGCGGATTCCTCTGACTTCAGACGTCTTCTTCTCGGAGTGTCCGGCATCGTACATCCGGTTTCTGTTGATAAGACGACAGGACTTGAACGTCAGATGATCGGTGTTACCGTAGATCTTTCCGGAGAGAAAAAGGATCACGGAGCTCTGATACTGGCGTTAATGCCGAATGTGACAGGAATGCGCGTGGCGGAAGAAATGTATGATGAATCCCTCATCATGCTCCCAAGGGGAACAGTCTGCATGGAGGCAGAGAAAGAGACGGGTATGATTCTGTATTCGAGTGAGCCGTCTCTGGAAGGAAAGACCATAACGGAGGTTGGGCTTTCGGAAAAAAGTCTGCAGAACGGATTTATGGACTTTTGCACGATCCTCGACGCGGAGCGCTTTGTTATTTCCTATGAACAGGGAAACAAAATATATTACTATGCGTCAGATATCGGTTCACTCGGAAAAGAGACGATCCTGTATGGTGTGAGTGCGGCGGTGCTCTTCGCGGTGGAGATGATCATTCTCCTGTTCTACCTTCTTAAGGAATATAATGATAAAACCTATGAGCTTATGCAGGAGAAGATCAGCGCCAGAATGAAAGGCCGCAGCCGGAAAGCTCCGGACCGGAGCCGGTGGAAAGATTTCCTGGTCAGGATCTTTGAGTGGGATACGAGAATTCCGGAGAAAAGGGCCAGAGTGGTTTTCGTAATCGGTCTTGTTATCGCGCTGCAGCTGTGGGTTTTGCAAATGCTGGGCAGCCGCCTGATGAATGCCTCAGAAGTATCTCTGCTAAATTATCTGTTTAACGGAGACTGGATGCATGGCATTAACCTGTTTGCGGTGTACAGCATCCTTGTGTCTGTCGCGATTGCCAGCGTGATTGTAATCGGCAGTGAGTGGATTCTGAAAATGATTGCCGGATTTGTGGGACTTAAGGGAGAAACGGTCTGCATATTGCTTCAGAGTCTGATCAAATGTCTGGCGATCATCGTCGTGGTTTTTATGTCATTCAGCTATATCGGAATGCTGAAACCTCAGGTTCTTGCGTCCATGGGGATCGGATCTTTTGCGTTATCCCTTGGTGCCAAGGATACGATAGCGGATGTCATCAGCGGAATCCTGATTGTTTTTAATGAGACTGTACGTGTCGGGGATCTTGTGGAATACCAGGGCATTACAGCAATTGTTAAAGATGTGATGATACAGAGTACACAGCTGATCGTGGTGCCGGACAATGATATCATGACTGTCCGGAATCAGCAGATCTCGAGCATCATAAACAAATCAAGGACAGTATCAGCTTATATTCTGAAAGTGCGGATCTCTGCTCATACATCCGTTGAAAGAATTGAATCCCTGATGGCTGAGGCACTGCCTGAAATCAAGAAAGGATGTCCTGAAATTATCGGCATGCCGGCATATCTTGGCATACTTGCTCTGGGAGACGAAAAGTTGCCTACTGCGAGCTCGATGATCACAATCGGGGTGTCAGTCAACTGCAGAGAGAATGATATGTCAAAGGTGAAAGTATATATAAACAGGGAGATGCTTCTGCTGTTTGAACGGGAAGGAATTGAGGTGCACTGATCATATAAACCGGGACTGTCACATTGGTGACAGTCCCGGTTTATATGATCAGTATTAATGACAGGAGACCTTTACTGCTTCAGCTTCAGGCCGTCCTTAAAAGCATCGCCGACACGCTCTGATACTTTGTAATAACCATGGGTGTATGGGTCAAAGGCAATGGCATTTACCAGAGTCATATCGGGCTTGCCGTTTACCATGACGCTTTCATCTGCTGTAACATTGAGCACTTTTCCGATGACGCCGCAGCCGTATTCATTGGTCTGGTATTCGATGAATTCGCATTCCAGGCACAGTGGGAATTCGTTGATCACGGGGGCATCTACGGTTTCTGCCTTGCTGGCGGTCAGACCGCTTTTAGCAAACTTGTCAGGTGTATTGTTCCCGGATGCGATACCGAAATAATCGGCCTCTGTCATATGAGCCGCGTCTGCAATGCTTACGGTGAAAGCTCCTCTTGCTTTGATGTTTTTCACGGTCTTATGGGTTTCGGTGAGATTCAGGACGACGGTATCCCGCTCCTGCATAGTACCCCACGCGGCATTCATTACATTGACGCTGCCGTCTTCGTTATACGTTGCGATCATCAGTACCGGCATCGGGAAAATGCCCTCAGTGATTTTGATTTTTTCTCTCATTGCTGTCTCCTCTTTTAGTGCAAGTAGATTAATGTGATGATACTGGTCTATCATGAGAACTAACTGCGTGTCAAGGATGCGATCATATATGTTTTACTGATTGACTGCCTTGCTGTATAATTCGTATATGACAAGTACGAAAAATGGAAAAGATCGGAGGAACCTATGGAATTTACAATGATTGAGACGGGGTGGCTGTCCATTCTGCCGCCTATTATTGCGATTGTATTGGCACTGCTTACGAAAGAGGTTTATTCTTCTTTGTTTATAGGACTGTTCTCCGGAATGCTGATTTACAGCTTTGCGGGAGGCGGAACCATTATATCGGCAGTGGCGACGACATTTGACATGATGTATTCAAAGATTGCCGACAATGCCTACATGATCATCTTCCTGGCGCTGCTGTGGGCAGTGGTAAGCCTGGTTTCCAAGTCAGGAGGCAGCGAGGCTTATGGACGATGGGCGGGAAAACGGCTCAATACCAAGCGGTCTGCCGGTTTTGCTACATCTCTTCTGGGCGTTCTGATCTTTATTGATGACGGATTCAACTGCCTGACGGTCGGTACGGTTATGCGCCCGATTACCGACAGACTTGGCATCTCCCGCGAAAAGCTGGCTTACGTGATTGACGCCACCGCAGCCCCGGTGTGCATCATTGCTCCTGTGTCCAGCTGGGCAGTGGCAGTGGCCAGTGAAGTCAGTGAGACAAACGGATTCAATGTTTTCCTTTCCACGATTCCTTATAATCTTTATGCCATTCTGACGATCTTGATGGTGCTCTTCATCTGCTGGACCGGAAAAGATTTTGGACCAATGAAGCGCGCGGAGTCGGAAGCGGCTCAGCAAAACACATCTGAAGAAAACGGTGAAGCCAAAAATGAGGAAAACACGAAAGGCAGTGTCATTGATCTGGTGCTGCCGATCGCAGTCCTGATCGTATGCGCGATCATGGGGATGGCCTATGTGGGCGGCTTTTTCAGTGGAACTCCCTTTTCTGAGGCTATTGGCTATAATCCCACGGCAGGCCTTACATTAGGGGCTTTCGCAGGGCTTGTATGCGCTTTTCTGCTGTACATTCCGCGCAGGCTGATGACACCAAAAGAGTTCATGGATAATATTGTCGGCGGCATTTCCAATATCGTGCCTCCGATGCTGATTCTGATTCTGTCCTGGAGTCTGGGCGGCGTGTGCCGTCAGCTGATCGGTACGGGACAATTCATTTCCGGCTTCATCAGCACAGCCAATCTGCCTCTGGGGTTCCTGCCGTTCCTGATCTTTGTTGTGGCGGCTGCCATGAGTTTTTCTATGGGCACATCCTGGGGCACATTCGGCATGCTGATTCCCATCGTCACGATGATCTGTGCAACTGACGGCGCCGGCGGACTGTTGGTGCCCACCCTTGGGGCAACTCTGGCAGGGTCTGTGTACGGGGACCATTGCTCACCGATTTCTGACACGACGATTCTGGCATCTACCGGCGCTTCCTGTCAGCATATCCGGCATGTGGAGACACAGCTGCCTTACGCTACTTTGGTGGCGGCTGTATGTGCGATTGGCTATCTGATCTCCGGGTTTACCCTGACACCGTGGATTGCGCTGGTTGTCTGCGCGGTTCTGTTGATCGCTGCTTTGCTGATCCTGAATAAAGCCAGGTAAGGGAGGACTGTCGATGACTAATTCGGAAACCATTATGGGGATCCTGATTCCATTTTTCGGGACGAGTCTTGGCGCCGCGATGGTCTTTATCCTGAAAAAAGAAATATCGGAGAATCTTCAGAAGATTCTTACCGGTTTTGCGGCAGGTGTCATGGTGGCCGCTTCCTTCTGGAGCCTGCTGCAGCCTGCGCTGGAGAGCAGTGAGAACATGGGAAAACTGTCTTTTGTACCGGCTGCTGTCGGGTTTCTGATCGGTGTTGGCTTCTTACTGTTTCTCGACATCGTCACACCGCATATGCATCTGGATCATCAGGATGAAGGCCCCAAATCCGGCTTGAAGCGTACAACCAAGCTGATTCTCGCGGTGACACTGCACAACATTCCCGAGGGAATGGCGGTCGGTGTCGTATACGCCGGTTTCCGCTCCGGAAATGTGGGCGTTACCAGCGCAGGCGCGTTGGCGCTCGCTCTGGGTATCGCAATCCAGAACTTTCCGGAAGGCGCGATTGTCTCCATGCCTCTCAGAGCGGAAGGCATGAGCAAGGGCATGACATTTCTCTACGGTGTTCTGTCCGGCGTGGTGGAGCCTATCGCTGCAGCCATTACAATAGTGGCGGCCGGCGCGGTCGTTCCGGTTATGCCGTATCTGCTGGCATTCGCATCCGGAGCAATGATGTACGTGGTTGTCGAGGAACTGATCCCGGAGATGTCGGAGGGAAAGCACTCCAATTGGGGGACAATCGCGTTTTCGCTGGGCTTTGTTCTGATGATGGTCCTGGACGTGGCGCTGGGATAAGACAATATTTGCAGATATAGTGAAATAATAAAGGCAAAGGTGTATAATGACGAATCGAGGGCCTGACCCTTGTTTGCAAGGATCTTAATGTAGAAGAGTAATCCGCAAGCCGTAAAAGATGATTAAAATCGATCTTGTCACCGGATTCCTGGGATCCGGGAAAACTACATTTATCCGAAAATACGCTGCTCATCTGATGAATCTGGGCCTTAAAATTGCCATTTTGGAAAATGATTACGGCGCAGTAAACATCGACATGCTTCTTCTTAAGGAACTGGAAGAGGCCGGCTGCGAGCTGGAAATGATCGCGGGCGGATGCGACTATGACTGCCATGTGCGCCGTTTCCGGACAAAACTCATTTCCATGGCGATGCGCGGTTTCGACCGCGTGATTGTGGAGCCTTCAGGGATATTTGACGCGGACGAATTCTTCGATCTACTTCATGAGGATCCCGTTGACCGCTGGTACGAAGCGGGCAGTGTGATCGGAATCGTCGACGCGGGACTTCCGGATGAGATGAGCCGTGAGTCGGATTATTTCCTTGTGTCCCAGATCGCGAATGCGGGTGTGGTTGTCATGAGCCGTACCCAGGAATATCCCGCCGGAAGGAGAGCAGCGACGATCGGACACATCAATCGCGCGCTGGGGGAATTTCAGTGTGACAGGGTCCTTTCTAAGGCGGATGTGATCACGAAAAACTGGGATCAGTTTGAAGATTCCGACTTCGAAAAAATGATGAATGCCGGGATTTGCCCGGCTGACCATCTGAAGCTCCGGATTCTGGATGAGAACGGCTTCAGTACGCTGTACTTTCTCAATATCCCGTTGCCTTTGAATGAACTGGAACGTATTGCCGAAGAATTGTTCAGCGACGAAGGCAGGTACGGCAGGGTCATCCGGATGAAGGGCTTTCATCAGGAAAACGGGACGTGGTATGAAATGAACGCGGCCCACAGTGAACGCACGATAAAAGAGTGTGCAGGAGGTCAGGAAGTATTTCTCATAATCGGCGAAAAGCTGGAGCAAAACGCGATTGCAGACAGAGTGATACCGAAAGAATTGAGAGAGAAAGTCTGGCACAACGGACAGGTATATAATGGATCTGATCAGGATCGATGATTTTCACGCTTCTCAGCTGGAAATCTACGCGAGGTTAAACGAAAATCAGCTTTACAGAATCAATGAGCCTCATCCGGGACTGTTTATTGCCGAGAGCGCGAAAGTGATTCGAAGGGCAATAGATGCCGGCTATGAGCCGGTTTCTTTTCTTGTGGAAGAACGTTTTTTGCGGAATGCGAATACAGATGATCCGGCATATCTGGAAGTGCAGGACATCCTTCCGAAAGACGGGACTCCCGTTTATACCGCCGGACTGCCGGTTCTGGAACAGATCACCGGCTACCGGCTTACCAGAGGCGTGCTCGCGGCAATGAGAAGAAAGCCGCAGAGTCTTCCGGAACGTCTTCCGGACTCGTTCAAAAAGATCTGCGTACTGGACAGAGTGATGAATCCGACGAATCTGGGAGCCATCGTCCGTTCGGCGGCTGCTCTTGGAATGGACGCCATTATTTTTTCAAATGACAGCGCGGATCCTCTCTACAGAAGAGCGGTAAGGGTCAGTATGGGCTGCATTTTCCAGATTCCCTGGATGGTCGCGCCGGATACCCGGGCACTCATTGCAAAGCTGAAGAACCAGGGTTTTGTCACCTGCGCCATGGCATTGAAAGAGGATTCGATCAGCGTCGGCGATCCGGTTTTGAAACAGGCGGAAAGGCTGGCGGTGGTTCTCGGAAGTGAGGGAGACGGCCTTCCGGATGAGACGGTTTCTGCCTGTGATTACACAGTGAAGATACCGATGTCTCACGGGGTGGACTCTCTGAATGTAGCTGCTGCCGCCGCTGTGGTATTCTGGGAGCTGTCCTCCTGATTGTGTGCATGAAAAAGAGACCGAGTCTCTGCTTCAAGATACTGAAAGTTGAAAGGAAGGTGTTTTTTTGTTATGATGTCTGTGTAAGGCTGAAAGCAACACTGTTTCCTTGCACGACTCCTTTGAAATAATACCAAACTTTATTATAGCCTTATGCCGTATTCATCAACGCGGCATAAGGTTTTTTATATCCTGTTGCTCTGTTTCTGACAAAGCCGTCTTAGGCATACCGGATTGACCGTAATAACCCCCTGATGTTCTGAAAGGAGGAAATACGATGAACTGGCAGACATTGCTTACACAGAATGTGACGACAGCTGAGGAACTGACAGAATATATCCATTTTTCTGACGAAGAGTATCTGAATATTAAAAATGAGATCGGGATGTTTCCCATGTCCGTGACAAAGTATTATCTGTCACTGATCAATCCGGATGATCCCGACGACCCGATTCGCAAAATGGCTGTTCCTTCCGGGCTGCCTGTGATTTTTGACGGTTCTCTTGATACCAGCGGCGAGAAGAGCAATACCGTCGGAAAAGGAATTCAACATAAGTACAGGCAGACTGTTTTGGTCCTGACGACATCCGCGTGCGCCATGTATTGCAGGCATTGTTTCCGCAGACGCCTGGTCGGTGTCGACAGTGACGAAATCGCGGCTGACTGCCATGAGGCTGCGGACTACATCAAAAGGCACTCCGAAGTCAACAATATTCTCTTAAGCGGAGGAGACGCGTTTATGCTGCCTTCAGAACGGATTGCCGAATGGCTGAAAGTGATGACGGAGCTTCCGCAGCTGGATTTCATCCGCTTCGGGACGCGTACACCCGTGACATTTCCCCAGAGAATCCTTTTGGATCCGGAACTGACCGAAATACTGGCTCAGTATGGGAAGAAGAAGCAGATCTATGTGGTGACCCATTTCAATCATCCCAGAGAGTTCAGCGATGAGTCCGCTGAGGCGGTACGCGCATTGCAGAAGACGGGGGTAGTTCTGAAAAATCAGACAGTTCTTATGAAAGGGATCAACGATAAGCCTGAAGTGCTTGCCGAGGTGCTGAAGAGAGCATCTTCCCTGGGAATTGTGCCGCACTATATTTTCCAGTGCAGACCGGTGACAGGGGTGAAATCCCGCTTTCAGGTTTCCCTTAAAAATGGCATCGAAATTGTCTCCGCGGCGAATAAGCTGCAGAACGGCCTTGGCAAAGCTGCCGATTATACGATGTCTCATTCCAGCGGAAAAATCAGGATCCTCGGATGCGCCGAAGACGGAAAACTGGTTTTTCAGTATAAGCAGGCGAAGAATCCGGATCTGATCGGGAAAATATTCTCTCTGGACCCGGGAGACGAAGCCTGGCTTCCCGAAAATCTGCCGCTTTGATGCCTTCTTATGGAAGCCCGGATTTGATCTTTTCTCTCTGATCTGATACTCTGGTTGCTGATATATTGATCAGGCTGCCAAGATATACAATGATCTTCAGCTGTGCTTTTGGCAAGATGATCATATACCAAAAAAGATTTTATGATCTTAGTATAAAGGAGAGAAACCATATGGCTTGGTATGATGAGGCAGTCTTTTATCATATTTACCCGCTGGGACTGACCGGAGCGCCGAAAACAAATGACTACGGTGAACCGGTACACCGGCTCAATACGCTGCTTCCGTGGATCGGACATCTGAAAAAACTGGGCTTCACAGCCCTCTATATCGGCCCGCTTTTCCAGTCTGTCGGACATGGCTATGAAACCACTGATTACCGTCTTCTGGACAGCAGACTCGGTACCAATGAAGACCTGAAGAACTTTGTCACCGCGTGCCACGAGGGAGGCCTAAGGGTCATCTTTGACGGCGTGTTCAACCATACGGGCCGTGACTTTTTCGCGTTTAAGGATATTCAGGAGCATCGTGAAGCGTCCGCCTATCGTGACTGGTACTGCAATGTCAATTTCTGGGGAAACAACGAGTACAACGACGGCTTTTCCTATGACAACTGGGGCGGATACAATCTGCTTGTAAAGCTGAACCAGAGAAATCCCGCGGTCCGGGACTATATCTGCGACGTCATCCGCTTCTGGGTCAATGAGTTCGATGTCGACGGCATTCGTCTCGACGCCGCCGACGTGCTGGATTTTGAGTTTATGAAAGCCCTGCGGCGTACAGCGGACGAGGTTAAGCCCGAATTCTGGCTCATGGGGGAGGTCATTCACGGCGATTATTCTCGTTGGGCCAATGAGAATACTTTGCACAGCGTGACCAATTACGCGCTGCACAAGGCATTTTACAGCGGTCACAATGACCACAACTATTTTGAGATCGCGCATACCGTCCAGCGCACCAACGGCCTCGTGCCCGCCCACATCAAGCTGTATAATTTTGTTGACAATCACGATGTGGAACGGATTATCACGAAACTTGTGAACAAAGCCCATTATCTGCCGGTCCACATTCTGCTTTATACTCTGCCGGGGATTCCTTCGGTCTACTATGGGAGCGAATTCGGAATTGAAGGTCGTAAGGAACGGTTCTCGGACGATTCCCTTCGTCCGTACATTGATTTGAACGATCATGCGAATGATTACGAACAGAATCCGTGTACCGCGCTTATAGCAGCGCTCGGAAAGATTCACGCCCGCTATAAGGACGATCTCGTCAAGGGAGATTACCGTCAGCTTCACCTTACGACGGAGCAGTATGCTTTCGCGCGCGGCAATCTGATAGTGGCAGTGAATAACAGTGACGGAGAAACACGGATCAACGTGGAGGCTTCAGCCGGCTGCTACATCGGACTCCTCACAGGGAAAAAACTGAACAGCGAGGGCGGACGTCTGGAGATCGCGCTTCAAGGCTCAGACGGTGATATTTTTGCTCCTTGTGGAGGGGAGGAAAAGCCTGAAGTGCCGGAGGTTCCGGTTCAGATTCCTGTCCGGAAAGCAGTAGAGAAGCCTGTCCGGAAGGAAGAAGAGAAACGTTCAGACGATCAGCCTGTTCAGAAAGCAGAAGAGAAACATTCGGACGAGAAGCCTGCTCAGAAGGCAGAAGAGAAGTGTCCGGTTGAAATCCCTGACATTCCGTATGAGCAGATGACCGTGGAACAGCTTCAGGCTGTCATCCTCGACAAGATGGCAAAGAACGGCCCTGTTACGGACCGCATGCGCCGGGATGTCATAGAAAATGTCTGGCAGGATTCCCTCATTAACTGGGCTAAGAGTTTTCGCTGATCATTTGCAAATAAAAAGCTGCATTCCAGGAGTAATGAAAGAAATGGCGGATTACAGGTTTTACGGCTGGGAGACAGCCGATGTCAAGGATTCCCGGGGCCTAACCCCGAGAGACTACTATGATTTGATGAAAGACGTCTGGTGCGCCGAAACCTGCGCGCCCAGAATGAGAGCGGACTGGACTCCGGAAAACAGGACACACGGACAGTGCTCGGTCACTGCATTTCTTATGCAGGATCTCTTCGGTGGAAAAGTTTACGGGGTTCCGCTTGAAGACGGAAACTTTCACTGTTTCAACGTGGTGGAGGACTGCATATTTGATTTGACCAGTGAGCAGTTCGGAAATCGGGTGCTGGATTATGAACACTGCCCGGAACAGCGACGAGAGTTTCATTTTCAGAAAACCGAGAAGAAACAGCGGTATGAGATTCTGAAGGAACGCCTGATGCAGCGGCTCTCCGACATTCGGTTAGCTTCTTCATAATAAGGTTAGAAAATTGACTTTTACTAAGTAACCATGGTATGATATCCATGGTTATTTTTTTG
>CADCPK010000119.1 GCA_902803215.1 uncultured Lachnospiraceae bacterium | reverse complement strand
TGTGCTTACCGTCACTCTGAGCCGCCCGAACGCTACGGCGGAGGATGTTATCGCCCGATGGATGGAGATGGCGGACCATGGCGATTATAGGGGAATCATGCTGGACACGGCGGAGCGGTCCTATTCGGAAAAGCGGCTGAAACAAACAAGACTGGAATATCGTTTCCTTGGAAGTATCGGAAAGCCAAGGTCGTTTGACCGGTTTCGGATTCAGGCGGCTTCCTGCGTAACACATGACGCTTACGACTTGTTGGATCGCATCACCTGTCCGACGCTGGTGATCGGAGGAAAAGAGGATAAAATCGTAACTGGACAGGCCTCCGTTGAAATTGCCGGGAGAGTACCGGATTGCGAACTGTTCCTGTACGACGGGTTAGGGCATGGACTCTACGAGGAAGCACCGGACTTTATTGCGCGTGTGGCTGCTTTCTGCAGATAATTTGAGGAATCACAAATGAGGATCCCTTTTGCTCCATATATAGAGCAAAAGTGTTGGATCCGGGCCGATGTGTATTTCTAACGGGTGAAATGTATGGATCATAATAAGTATAGTATTTTTGGAAACCCTGAATCCAATACTATGTTTCTTCAATTGATCGACGAACATGATCTGGATTTTGTAAAGCGCGTTGAAGTCTCTCTGACTGAACTGACGGACGATGTAGACTGGTGCATTGCTGCCGTCCCGGTGGGGGACTGGAACCGGGAACTAACGCCATGGCCAGCGGCCCCCGTGTTTGGGAAACGTGCTTTTGGTGACGGAGCCCAGAATACCTTAGACTGTCTCATATCTGAGATAATTCCTTCAATAGAAAATAAGTATTTATCTTCGAAACGCCGGTACATTTTGTGCGGCTACTCCCTGGCTGGCCTGTTTTCTCTTTGGGCTGCATATCAGACAGACATTTTTTCCGGAATCGTGGCCGCTTCGCCATCCGTCTGGTATCCTAATTGGATCCAGTATGCAGCCACTCATGAGATTCGATCAAAAACGATTTATTTGAGCCTCGGAGACAGAGAAGAGCGGACAAGAAACCCGATCATGTCGACCGTTGGACAAGACATTCGGGAACTGCATCAGATGTATAAGGAAAGAGGGATTCTCTGTCAATTGGATTGGAATCCAGGGAACCATTTTGAGAACACTGATCAGCGGATGACCAGAGGAATGGCGTGGGTACTGAACGCCGCCAAAGGGTAATCGCAGGAATGAAATGAAACGTCACAGCGGATTTACACAGTGGTTTTTCGTACATGATGGCCAGCTTAAACGTTTGTTAACTGAGGTAAGAATCTGATAAAAATGATGAACACAGGCCTGAAATCATTTTCGGGCCTGTGTTCATAGCATAACAGTTAACATAACGATTATTATTTGCAACCTATAGTTGTAAGTTTTCTAAAAACACGGTCTCATTACTACATCAACTAATGATCATATTGAGTCGGTCTAAGTATGGGGTTAAAAATGATTATTCCGGCACCCGGAACTCATTACTCATTAATACGATGATTAGGAAATCACGATATTTTATAAGTTCGTCTAACTTTTATTCATCCAAGAGGAAACCCTTAAGAGTCAGTTTTCGATAGTCAATATTCCCATTCTTTGTCAAGCATAGACGTCGTTTCCCGAGTTTGTCAGTGGTGACAGGCAGGGAATACTTGTGAAAGTACAAGAAATTTCGAGCGACTGTTTCGGGATCAGCATATTTTCACCATCTGCAGTATTAGGTCAAGAATCCGAAGAACGGTATTCACACGAGCTCGGAGTACTGGATTAAGAATCCGCAAATCAGCACTTTTAAAGGGGGAGAAGGAATATAAAGAGAATCTGTAAAAAGGTGCGGCGAAACAGCAGAAACTACTTGATCAAGAATCCGAAAAATATCTTCTAATGTGCCCGAAAATAGGGGCCCTCAGAATAAAGAGTTGCTTTACTGGTTCAAAAATCAACCCGAAGCGATTTGTCATTAGTCGCCAGTTGAAAAAAACAAGCTGAGGCAAAAGCCTCAGCTTGAGTGGCACGTTTCACCAAAAAAGATATTTTGCTTTTTTGTGCTTTCGAAGGCA
>CADCPK010000118.1 GCA_902803215.1 uncultured Lachnospiraceae bacterium | reverse complement strand
TATCTGGAAACAGAGTCTTTTGAATTTGGCAATGAGCTGGATGCTTACCGTATGTTCTCGGGAGCTGCGCATCTGTACAATAAACGGTTCTCTTCGGAGACAGGAGCGGATCTTTTTGCTAATTACAGCTATAATAACGGATACTATCGCCAGCTGGATTATCTGCAGTTTGCAGGCGGTATCCAGAAGACGGTCGTGCATGGTTATTCCTGCGCTTACGGCCCTGCAGAAAATGTGGCATGGCCGGGTTATGAGGGAATGGAGCCGCTGTTCTCCGATCGTTTCAATGAGAGACAGCCGGGCTTTGCGGATTATCCCGAGGTAAATGCCAATCTGTCCAGAATGCAGAAGGTGCTCGAGCAGGGACGTGCCAAGGTCGATCTTCTGATGCTTCGCAATGACTATCTGATCAACAATGGGCTGTTCGTTGGTGAGGTGAGCGGAAACCGGACGCACAATAACGAGGGTTATTACTGGAAGAATATGGATCTGCAGAATGCAGGTTATACTTATGAGTATGTTTCTCCGCTCGTACTGAATGACTGCGGTGCGGAAGTGGCGGACGGAGAGCTGACAACGGATGGCGTTCGTTATCAGGCCGTGGTGGTGATGGAGGATGAGCTTCCTCTCGAGTCTGCTGAGACATTGCTTAAAGCGGCGCAGGAAGGGCTTCCTGTATTGTTTGTCAATAATGTTGTCGAAGATGTCAACTGTGATGATACATATGCGCCGGTAGTGGAGAAGGTGAACACGCAGGCTGCTTCGACGACAGGCAGCAATGACGGCAAGGATGAAGAGCTTGCCGGTGTTGTGGAACAGATCAAGGCCTTGGACAATGTCGCTGTCGTGGAATCGCAGGAAGAGGTTTTGGAAACTTTGAAGGCGCTTGGGGTCGAAGCTAATGCGGCTTTTGCTGAGCCAAACAGCAAGATCCTTACCGCTATGCGTGAGGCGGAGGATGCTTCTTATCTGTATGCATATCATTATATGTTTACCGATGAGGAGAGCTATGTTCCCACATTTAGTGTGGATGGGGAGTATACGGTTTATGAGCTGAATACCTGGACCGGTGAAGCTGAGCAGATCGCAGGGGCGGAAGCTGTGGACGGAAAGACCACGTTCTCCGCGGAGATCGCTCCCGGGGAGGCGAAGGTGTTTGTGCTGGGGGCTGCTACGGGCGAGGATTCGGCTTCAGAGGAGTCTTCTGCAGATCAAGCTTCGGCTGATGCTGAGAAAATTGAGCTTGCAGGATGGCATCTGGTTGTAGATTCCTTTACTCCGGGTGAGCAGGTGGAACGTACCGAGACAAATGAAGAGACAGGTGTGACTACGACAGAAGTGACATTTGCTACCGAGCACACAGACATCGATGCAGGAGAATTGGAAGAGCTGCTTCCCTGGAAAGATATCGAAGCGATCGGAGATGCGGTGTGCGGTGTCGGAACATACACGACCACATTTGAACTGCCGGAAGATTATTCGACCGAAAAGAAGGCTGTGCTTCATGCAGGAAACTTTAATTTCGGAACCGCAAGCGTGAAAGTAAACGGACAGAAAGTGCCGGTCAATATGGATACGGCAGTTGCTGATATCTCAGGCGCTGTGACTCCGGGTGAAAATACTATTACGATCCGCGTCAGCAGCAGTCTCAGGAATATCATCAGGACAATGCCCCAGGCGTGGTGGCTGACGGATACTGAGGGCGATGATTTTTATGTCGAACCGGCTGATTATGGAATGACCGGGGAGACCGTGATTGAAGTTCACTGATTGTTCACGGTGTCAGGTACCATGAACTTTTTGTGAACAAAGGTGGAATGAGGAACTATCCGAGACTACCGGAAAAGTCGGTTGGATGATCTACATCGACTAAAATGAAGGGGCTGCCGCGAATGCGGCAGTCCCTTCGTTTTACACCTCGGTTTTGAAAAATCTGGATTTCCGCCGCCCGTCACCCATTCCGGCACAGGATCACATACCGCGGGAATTGAACTTGCCTGATTTTCCGCCGCCCGGCATACATTGCGGCACAGAATCACAAAGTTCACAGTACCGTGAACTTTTTGTAAACAAAGGTGGAACGAGGAACCGTCCTTCGTTTCAATATTTCAGCACTTTCACCCCATGCGCCGGAACAATACAGGCCAGGCCGCCGGTGATGATGTCTGCGGTGGTGTCGGTCCAGATTTCGCGGATCGGTCCGCCGTTGTAGGGCTTCATGCCGCGGTCTGCTGCCGAGCTTACCCAGAAATGTACGGCGCGTTCTTCGTCGGCCAGGTTGAACATGGCGATGTAGCCGGTATCGGTCTCGGGATCTTTGGACATCCAGATCGCGTGATCGTCTGTGCGCTCCATCTGCATTGCATATTTTCCGCATTTGTGTATCGCAAGCAGCTCACGGTTGGTAAGGAGAGACAGGGAGGAAGTATCCATTTTCGTCAGTTCTCCGCCGATCATGAGCGGGGAGCCGAAGATTCCCCACAGACTCATCATGGTTTTTAACTCATCGCCTGTAAGGGCGCTCTTTCGTTCGACCCTATCGCCGAAGCAGCCCCCGATGATTCCTACGGGAAGCATATCGCAGTCAGGCCAGCAGCCCGGTTCGGCTTTGCCCTGCCAGAGTTCGCAGCGGCGGAACATATCCTTGAGCAGCGGCCAGGAGTCCCAGAAATCGTCCGTGATCCGCCACATATTTGCATTCTCGGCATAATAAGCAGCCTCAGAGATTTTTGCGGGTCCCGGGGACAGAGAAAGGACGATCGGCCTGCCGCAAGCAACGATCGCATTGTGCAGCAGATTGATCTCCGTGTGTGCTGTGACGGCATCTTCCCTGCAGATATCATCACACTTGATATAATCTACGCCCCATTCGGCATACAGCTGCATGATGGAATTGTAATAAAGCTGCGCCTCGGGCAGGTGAGCCCTGAGCCCGTACATATCCGGATTCCACGAACAGATGTTGGACGGGTCGGCGAGCATGTCGGCGGTCATGGATGTCCCTAAAAGCGCTGTGTGCCTGTGGGCTGCGATGCGCGGAATGCCTCTCATGATATGGATACCGAATTTCAGCCCCAGGGAATGAATGTAGTCGGCCAGTGGCTTGAATCCTTTTCCGCCTGCCGATGAAGGAAAACGGACCGGATCGGGGATCAGCCGGGAGTATTCATCCATCATCAGTTCGCCGAAGGGGATGTACTGATACAACCTGTTTTCGGACCCGGCCAAGGTGGCATACCACTCGATATCGATCACCACATATTCCCAGCCGAATTCTTTCAGATGGGCAGCCATGTAGTCTGCGTTTGCGCGAACCTGCGCTTCATTTATCTCCGTGTTGTAATAGTCATAGCTGTTCCAGCCCATAGGGGGCGTGGGGGAAAATGTATTTTTGTCCATATGTTTCGCTCCTTATTAAACTGATCACTGTTGCGGCGTTTGAAGATATTATACCATAAATGAAAAAAGTTCACAAAAAAGGGGGGCTGTCGCAATAGCGAAATAGATAGCTCTTGCGACAGCCCCCCTTTTTATGAACTCACCTTCCCAGATATTCCTTTATCTTTTCTCTGATCTTTTCGATGAGCTCTTCATTATCCAATTTTGTCCCTGTTCTGTCCTCGTACAGCTCC
>CADCPK010000117.1 GCA_902803215.1 uncultured Lachnospiraceae bacterium | reverse complement strand
TGGGAACGGCCCTCCCGTTTGCGCTTTCACTCATCGCGCAGCTGATCTCGGAAGAAAAAGCTAAGGAAATCGCGGCTTCTGTGGTCTTTGAGGGTTGATTGGGGTATTGCGTTTCAGAATTTCCTATGCTATACTACTGGAATGATTGCGAATTTCTAAGGAGGATGAACGTAAAAAATGGGCGTACAAGTTGAAAAACTGGACAAAAATATGGCAAAAATAACGATCGAGGTTTCTCTTGAGGATCTCGAGAAAGCAATTGACAGAGCCTATCAGAAAGCTAAAAGCAGGATTTCACTTCCCGGCTTCCGCAAGGGAAAAGCACCGCGTAAAATGATCGAGCGCATGTATGGTAAAGGCGTCTTCCTTGAGGATGCAGCCAACGACCTCATCCCGACCGAATATCGTAAAGCCGCAAAGGAAAGCGAGCTTACGATCGTTTCTCAGCCTGCGATCGATGTCACGCAGCTTGAGCCCGGCAAGCCGTTCATTTTTACAGCGGAAGTAGCGGTTAAACCGGAAGTTACTCTGGGACAGTATAAAGGACTCGAGGTTCCTGTTTCCGATCTTACCGTGACGGATGACGAGGTCATGGACGAGATCAAAAAAGAGCAGGAGAAGAACAGCCGTACGGTAGCTGTAGAAGACCGCGGCGCAGAGGACGGAGATATCGTTACCATCGACTTTGAAGGCTTTGTGGATGAAGAGGCGTTTGAAGGCGGCAAAGGCGCAGACTATCCGCTTACCATCGGCTCCGGCACATTTATTCCGGGCTTTGAAGAGCAGCTGATCGGCGCAAAAGCAGGCGAGCATGTTGAGGTTAAGGTGACCTTCCCCGAGGAATATCAGGCAGCTGAGCTTGCAGGCAAAGAAGCAGTATTTCAGTGTGATGTAAAGAAAGTCGAGACCAAGGAGCTTCCCGAGCTTGACGACGAGTTCGCACAGGATGTGAGCGACTTTGACACTCTGGATGAGTACAAAGCAAGCGTAAGGGAGAACCTCGAGAAGAAGAAAGCCGATGAGGCTCTCAGAATGAAAGAAGATGCGGCTGTCGATAAAGTGATCGCAAACGCAGAGATGGAGATCCCGGATGCGATGATCGACACACAGGCACGCAGCATGCTGGATGACTTTGCCCGCAGAATGCAGTCTCAGGGCCTTTCCATGGAGCAGTACTTCCGGTTTACCGGCCAGACAGCCGAAAAGATGCTGGAGGATGTAAAACCGCAGGCACTGAAGAGCATCCAGACAAGGCTTGTGCTTGAAAAGATCGCTGAAGTAGAAGATATTCAGCCTACAGATGAAGAAGTCAATGCAGAGATCGAGAAGATGACAAAGACCTACAACCTTGAGGCTGAAAACGTAAAAGAGATGATGAGCGAAGAAGAGCTCGGCCAGATCAAGAAGGATCTCAGCGTACAGAAAGCTGTCACTCTGGTTGCCGATGCAGCTGTAGAGACAGAAGCGGCCGCTGCTGAAGAGATCGCAGAGTAAGCTGCAGAATCACGGACAGATCCACAATCGTTTACTCAGGAGGATTTCATGAGTTTTGTACCATATGTAATCGAACAGACCAGCAGAGGAGAGCGCAGTTATGATATTTATTCGCGCCTTCTGAATGACAGGATCATCTTCCTTGGTGAGGAAGTTACCGATCTGACAGCAAGCCTGGTCGTGGCACAGCTGCTGTTCCTCGAAGCTGAGGATCCCGGCAAGGATATCCAGCTGTACATCAACAGCCCGGGCGGCTCAGTCTCTGCGGGAATGGCTATCTACGATACCATGCAGTATATTAAGTGCGACGTTTCTACCATCTGCCTGGGTATGGCTGCCAGCATGGGTGCCTTTCTTCTGGCGGGAGGTGCAAAAGGCAAACGTTATGCACTGCCGAACGCCACCATCATGATCCATCAGCCGTCAGGCGGAGCCCAGGGACAGGCGACGGAGATCAGCATCGTGGCTGAGCACATTCTTAAAACGAAGAAGAAGCTGAACGAACTTCTTTCACAGAATACCGGGCAGCCCCTCGAAACAGTGGAGCGCGACACGGAAAGAGACAACTACATGACTGCGGAAGAGGCTAAAGCTTACGGCATTATCGACGGTGTAGTTGAACATAAGTAATTACAAGAAAAGACTCCTGTTTTTGCAGGGGTCTTGTCTTGCATTAACCGGAATAAGATATAGAAAGGAATTTATTGTTTAATGGCTGATAAAAAACGGGACGGGAGAATCAGGTGCTCCTTCTGCAACAAGACGGAAGATCAGGTCCGCAAGCTCATTGCGGGGCCGGACGGAGTGTATATCTGTGATGAGTGTGTAGGAATCTGCGCAGAGATCATGGATGATGAGATCAATGACTTATCGGACGGTGACGTGTTTGAGGGAGACATCAACCTTCCGAAACCGGAAGAGATCCATGCCATACTGGATGATTATGTGATCGGTCAGGATGAAGCCAAAAAGACTCTTTCGGTGTCTGTTTATAACCATTATAAAAGGATCACATCGCAGAGAAACCTGGATGTCGAGCTGCAGAAAAGCAATATCCTGATGCTCGGCCCGACAGGTTCGGGAAAAACTTTGCTGGCGCAGACTCTGGCCAGGCTTCTCAATGTTCCGTTCGCGATCGCGGATGCCACTACCCTTACCGAAGCAGGTTATGTAGGTGAGGACGTGGAAAACATTCTGCTGAAGATCATTCAGGCGGCGGATTATGATGTTGAGAGAGCCCAGTACGGTATCATCTACATCGACGAGATCGATAAGATCACAAAGAAATCGGAGAATGTTTCCATTACAAGAGATGTTTCGGGAGAAGGCGTACAGCAGGCTCTCCTCAAGATCCTTGAAGGTACGGTGGCGAGCGTTCCGCCTCAGGGCGGAAGAAAGCATCCGCATCAGGAATTTATCCAGATCGATACGACCAACATTCTGTTCATCTGCGGCGGTGCCTTTGATGGACTGGAGAAGATCATTGATGCCAGACAGGATACAAAATCGATCGGCTTCGGAGCGGAAGTATCCGCAAAGGTCGAACGAAACGTGGGCGAAGTACTGAAAGATGTCATGCCGGAGGATTTTATCAAATTCGGTCTGATCCCGGAATTCATCGGCCGTGTTCCCGTGGTGGTTTCGCTGGATGCGCTGGACGAAGAAGCCATGGTGCGTATCCTCAAGGAGCCGAAGAACTCCCTGACAAAGCAGTATCGTAAACTGTTTGAGCTGGACGGCGTCGAGCTTGAGTTTACCGACGATGCCCTTGCAGAGGTAGCACACAAATCGCTCGAGAGAAAGACGGGAGCCAGAGGACTGCGCTCGATCATGGAAAAAGCGCTGATGGACCTGATGTATCGTATTCCGTCCGATTCTACGATCAAAAAGTGTACGATCACCAAGGAGGTCATTGACGGTACGGGTGAGCCTGTCCTGGAAAGAGGAGAAGCATCCGTACAGGGCCGTCAGGGACAGAGAAAGGGCAGCGGAAGACGCAGAAAAGGCGGTCCGGAGACTGCCTGACAATAAACGATGAAAGAAGAATGTACGATGATTGACTATAGAGCGGAAATGCCTGCCATTGCACTCCGCGGTACTACGGTGCTTCCGGGGATGATCGTCCATTTTGACGTGAACCGGAAAAGGTCCGTGAAGGCCATCGAAGCGGCGATGATGGAAGACCAGAAAGTGTTTTTGATAACACAGCGTAATCCCGAAATAGAGAATCCGGGCATTCGCGATCTGTATCAGATCGGGACGGTCGCCTATATAAAACAGGTGATCAAGCTTCCGCAGGGCCTGATCAGGGTACTGGTAGAGGGCATAGAGAAGGCTGAGCTCTGCTCATTCGAGAGCGAAGAGCCGTACCTGAAGAGTATTATTGTTGCGCCGGAGAAGGAAACACCGGACGAAGACGCATACATGATCTCCGAAGCTATGATCCGCATTTTGAAGGAACTATTTGAGAGATACACGCGTGAGACGGGAAAAGTAGGAAAAGATCTTGCCGCTCAGGTCCTTGACACCGAGGACCTCATGCAGCTGATGGAGAATATATCCGTCAATCTTCCGCTGTCCTATGAGAACAGACAGCGGATCCTGGAAGCCGGTTCCTTGACTGAAGAATATGAGCTTCTGGGCGTGTTTTTGAATAATGAGATAGAGGTGGCGGCCTATTCGCGCGAGCTTCAGCGGAAGGTGAAAGCGCGGATCGACAAGAACCAGAAAGAGTATGTCCTGCGGGAACAGCTGAAGCTGATCCGGGAGGAACTGGGCGAAGAAAACAGTGTGTCGGATGCGGATGAGTTTATGAAGCAGCTGGAGACACTGGATGCTCCGGAGGAGATCATCGAAAAGATCAAAAAAGAGATCGCCAGATTCCGATCGCTGGGCGCCAATGCCGCAGAGAGCAATGTCAGCCGCGGCTATATCGAAACACTGCTTTCTCTTCCGTGGAACAAAAGATCTGCCGACAGCGAGGATCTGAAAACGGCAGCCCGCATCCTTGACGAAGGTCATTACGGCCTGAAGGATGTTAAGGAGAGGATTCTGGAATTCCTTGCTGTCCGTAAACTGACCCATAAAGGAAAGAGCCCTATCCTCTGCCTGGCGGGACCTCCCGGAACAGGCAAAACATCGATCGCCAAATCTCTGGCGGAGGCGATGAACAAAAAATATGTCAGAGTGTGCCTCGGAGGAGTCCGGGATGAGGCGGAGATAAGAGGACACAGGAGAACTTATATAGGAGCCATGCCCGGAAGGATAACCGCGGCGCTTCAGCAGGCGGGGGTCAGCAATCCGCTGATGCTTCTGGACGAGATCGACAAGACTTCGAGCGACTATAAGGGAGACACCTCGTCCGCCCTTCTTGAAGTGCTTGATCCCGAGCAGAACAGTCACTTTAACGATCATTATGTCGATATGCCGCAGGATCTTTCGGAGGTTCTGTTTATCGCGACCGCCAACGATGCTTCGGCCATTCCGCGGCCGCTGCTCGACCGTATGGAGCTGATCACGATCTCGGGTTATACCGAGAACGAAAAATCCCATATCGCACGTGAGCACCTGATCCCCAAACAGATGGATCTCAACGGGATCGAAAAGGGCCGCCTGGTCATTCAGGCCGGGGCGCTCCGGAAGATCATCAATAACTATACGCGCGAGGCAGGTGTCCGAAATCTGGAACGTGCCATCGGTCGGATCTGCAGAAAGACAGCACGTCTGATCATGGAGGAGAACAGGAAGCGTGTGACGGTGACCGTCAACAATCTTTCCGATTTCCTTGGCAAAGAGCGGTACAATTTCCTGATGGCAAACAAGAAGGACGAAGTGGGTATTGCCCGGGGACTGGCATGGACACAGGCCGGCGGGGACACGCTTCAGATCGAAGTGAACGTCCTTTCGGGAAAAGGCAACGTGATCCTTACCGGACGTCTGGGCGATGTGATGCAGGAATCCGCACGGACGGGCATGACGTATATTCGTTCCATTGCCTATCAGTATGGGATCAAGCCGGAATACTTCAGCGAGCACGATATTCATGTGCACATTCCGGAGGGGGCTGTACCAAAAGACGGTCCTTCTGCCGGTATTACCATGGCGACTGCTATCCTGTCCGCTATTACGGACAAGCCGGTCAAGGCCGATCTGGCTATGACGGGCGAGATCACGCTGCGGGGAAGAGTGCTTCCGATCGGAGGCCTTAAAGAAAAGCTGCTGGCTGCCCGATATGCCGGAATTCATCACGTGCTGGTCCCGGCAGAGAATAAGCCGGATATCGATGAGATGGACGCCGAGATCCTTGAAGGGCTTGATGTTGCATATGTGGAGTCTATGGGAAATGTGCTGGAGCATGCGCTTTCCGGTGCTCCGGAGGATAAATTATAATGGTTATCAAAAAGGTTTCACTCGATATTGTTTGCGGGGTAACCAGCCGCCTGCCCGAAACGAACAGGCCGGAAGTTGCCTTTGCGGGAAAGTCGAACGTCGGTAAATCCTCGCTGATCAACGGACTCGTCAACAGAAAGTCCCTGGCCAGAACAAGTTCACAGCCCGGAAAAACGCAGACGATCAATTTCTACAATATAAATGACAGCATTTATCTGGTGGACTTGCCGGGTTACGGTTATGCAAAAGCCTCGGAATCGGTAAAAAAGTCCTGGGGTGAGATGATCGAGCGCTATCTGCATACGTCAAAAGACCTCAAAGCGGTCTTTCTGCTTGTGGATATCCGCCATGAGCCTAACGCAAACGACCATCAGATGTACGATTGGATCGTACAGAACGGCTATCAGCCGATTGTTATCTGCACCAAGGCGGACAAGCTTAAGAGGAGTCAGATCCCCAAAGCACTTCGTGTGATCAGACAGGGGCTTTCGCTTCCGCAGGATACCATACTCATCCCTTATTCTTCGATGACAAAGCAGGGAAGAGAGGAAATCTGGCAGAAGATCGACGAGCTGACCGCTTCTCAGGCGGTCGTGGAGGAAGAGAATGGGAATAATCAAAGCCCTGAAGCTGGCGTTTGACTATCTGAAATACGACGATGACGGAAATCCTACAGAGTCCTACCGCGCGGTCAACGATGTGAACCTGGATATAGAAGCGGGCGAGTTTATTGCGATCCTGGGCCATAACGGCTCGGGAAAATCCACACTGGCCAAACATATCAATGCGCTTCTTCTCCCGTCGGAGGGTACACTCTGGATTGACGGGACGGATACCAAACAGGAACCGGAGCTGTGGAAGCTGCGCAAGAAAGCGGGCATGGTCTTCCAGAACCCCGACAACCAGATTATTGCGAGTGTCGTCGAGGAAGATGTGGGATTCGGCCCCGAAAACATGGGCGTCCCCACCGATAAGATATGGAAACGTGTGAACGAAAGTCTGGAAAAGACAGGTATGACCGCATACAGGACGCATTCTCCCAATCGCCTTTCGGGCGGACAGAAACAGAGAGTGGCGATCGCCGGAGTGATGGCAATGCGGCCGAAGTGTATCGTTCTTGACGAGCCGACGGCCATGCTCGATCCGGTAGGCCGGCGGGAAGTGCTGGACGCGGTCACAGAGCTCAATAAAACCGAGAAAGTTACCGTCATTCTGATCACGCATTACATGGAAGAAGTGATCCGTGCGGACCGTGTTTATGTGATGGAGAACGGAAGCATCGTACTGCAGGGGACACCGCGGGAGGTTTTCTCGCAGGTGGAAAAACTGAAGGAGCTGCGGCTTGACGTTCCGCAGGTAACTCTCCTCGGGCATGAACTGCGGGAAGCCGGGCTCGATCTGCCTGAAGGTATTCTTACTTCCGATGAGCTGACGGCTGCGCTGAAGTCTGCTGCAGAGAACTGGAAGACAGACAGTTTGATCATGCCGGACAGCGGGAAATCATCCGGGCAGGAAGGAGAAGAGCCTTCATTGCAGCCGGACGAGACAACAGTCCGCGATGGCAAACCTGCGATGACGCTGGAAAATGTAAACTATGTATACAGTCAGGGGACTGCCTTTGAAGTGAAGGCACTGAATGATATCAATCTCGAGATACCGAACGGGCAGTTCATAGGGATCATCGGACATACCGGAAGCGGAAAGTCGACATTGATCCAGCATTTGAACGCGCTCATTAAGCCTACATCCGGAGTGATCAAATATAAAGGCGAAGATATCTGGGCGGAGAAATATAACCGAAAGGCACTGCGAAGCGAGGTGGGTCTGGCTTTCCAGTATCCTGAATATCAGCTTTTTGAGAGCGATGTGCTGTCGGATGTCTGCTTTGGCCCGATGAATCAGGGACTCAGCAGGAAAGAGGCGGAGGTCGAAGCGAAAAAAGCGCTGCTTCAGGTGGGATTTAAAGAAAAACGTTTCCTGAGATCTCCGTTTGAACTTTCGGGCGGTCAGAAAAAGAGAGCTGCGATAGCGGGGGTTCTGGCAATGAACCCGAAGATCCTTATTCTGGATGAGCCTACGGCAGGACTTGACCCGCGAGGGAGAGACGATATTCTGGACCAGATCGCGCTGCTTCATAGAGAGAGAGGGATCACGGTGATCCTTGTCTCGCACAGTATGGAAGATATCGCCCGTTACGCCGAGAGACTGATCGTGATGAATGAGGGAAAGATCATCTATGACGACACGCCCGAACAGGTGTTTACGCATTATACCGAACTGGAAAGCATGGGACTGTCCGCGCCTCAGGTCACCTATATTCTGCATGATCTGAAGAACAGCGGTCTTAACGTGGACACATCCGCCGGTACCGTGGAGGCTGCTAGGGATGAGATACTCAGAGCCTTGACAGACGCAGGTGCAGGACAGGCTGTCTTGACAGGGGGTGGCGAATAATGATAAGAGACATCACGGTAGGACAGTACTATCCGACGGATTCTGTCCTTCACCGGCTGGATCCGAGGACGAAGCTGGTGGGAACGCTCCTGTTTATCATTTCCGTCTTCCTGTTCAGGACGATCCCGGGTTATGCTGTGGCTACAGTGTTCCTGGGTGCCATGATCTTTCTTTCAAAGATCCCGTTTAAGTATATTTTTAAAGGACTTAAAGCGATTTTCGTCATCCTCATTTTCACCATGTTTTTCAATATCATATTCACGCCCGGTGAGGTGCTGTGGAAATGGTGGGTGATCCGGGTGACGAGAGAGGGCCTGATCCTTGCGGGAAGGATGGCGATCCGCCTGATTTACCTGGTGATCGGTTCGTCTCTGATGACCCTCACGACCACCCCGAATCAGCTGACGGACGGTCTGGAAAGACTGCTTCGGCCATTGAACAAAATACATGTGCCGGTCCATGAGATATCCATGATGATGTCGATCGCGTTAAGGTTTATTCCGATCCTTCTGGAAGAGACGGACAAGATCATGAAGGCGCAGATCGCAAGGGGAGCTGACTTTGAGACCGGAAACATCATACAAAAAGCGAAGAGCATGATCCCGCTGCTGGTGCCGCTGTTCATCTCGGCGTTCCGAAGAGCAAACGATCTGGCTCTGGCCATGGAAGCGAGATGCTATCATGGGGGCGAACATCGCACGCAGATGAAACCGCTGAGGTATCAGGGCGTGGACAGGGTCGCCTACATCGTGCTTCTGGCATATTTTGCCGTTGCGATCGCGTTTCGCGTTTTGGGGATTTGATCGGATCCCGGCGCAGCGCAAAAGCTGCGGGGGATCCGCTCGGGAACTTGAAGATAAACAAACGGAGGTTACCTGTTGAAAAGAATAGGCATGGTCGTCGCCTATGACGGCACCAATTACTGCGGATGGCAGATTCAACCTAACGGGATCACGATACAGGGTGTCCTGAACAAATGTCTTACAGACCTGCTGGGTGAGAAGATCGAAGTGATGGGGGCCAGCAGGACAGATGCGGGAGTGCATGCCCTCGGTAATGTATGCGTGTTTGATACGAACACCAGGATACCGGGCGAGAAGATCTCGTATGCGCTTAACCAGTCACTGCCGGAGGATATCCGCATTCAGCTGTCCGAGGAGGTGGAGCCCGATTTCCATCCGCGCTATACGGACAGCGAGAAAACATATGAGTATCGCATTCTCAACCGGACATTTCCGGTGCCTACAGAAAGACTGTACTCCTACTTTTACCATTACAGGCTGGACGAGAAGAAGATGAGAGAGGCGACATCCTATCTCATCGGAAGACATGACTTTGCCAGCTTCTGCGGTTCCGGCGCTCAGGTAAAATCGACGATAAGGACGATCACATCTGCAGCGGTGGAACGTGACGGCGATATTATCACTATCCGCATATCCGGAACAGGCTTCTTATATAATATGGTAAGGATCATCGCGGGAACGCTGATCGAGATCGGAAACGGTCAGTATCCTCCCGAAAGAATGAAATCGATCGTAGAAGCCTGCGACCGTTCGGCCGCCGGGCCTACCGCCCCGGCGTGCGGACTGACGCTGATCGGCATTCGATACGAATGATGAGTAATGAGTAATTTGTGGAAAGTTTTCGTTGACAGTGGTTTGACATTATTATATAATAAACAACTGTGACATGGTGCGCACGCACTGAAAGCCAAAGCCCCGGCAGACAGTACGATGAGCGGTTTCGGACATTTCCGCGAGAGTGCATCGGTTGCTTTTTATGAATTATTTCGGCAGACGGATGTCTGCTTAAGAGACTTATCGACTGACATTTGGGAGGTTAGACCATGAAAACCTATATGGCAAATCCGGATAAAATTGAGAGAAAATGGTATGTCGTAGATGCAGAAGGCTGCACTCTCGGCCGTCTTGCATCAGGCATTGCCTCTGTACTCAGAGGAAAAAATAAACCTGAGTTCACTCCGTTTGTAGATACAGGCGACTATGTGATCGTAGTCAACGCTGACAAGATCAAAGTTACCGGCAAAAAGCTGCAGCAGAAGATCTATTACAGACATTCTGAGTATGTCGGCGGAATGAAAGAGACCACACTTAAAGAAATGCTTGCAAAAAAACCTGAGAAGGTTGTTGAGCTTGCAGTCAAGGGCATGCTTCCGAAAGGACCTCTTGGAAGAGAAATGTACAAGAAACTTTTCGTATATGCAGGACCGGAGCACAAACACGCAGCTCAGAAGCCTGAAGTTCTTACATTTTGATTAGGAGGTAGAAAGCATTGGCTGGTACAAAATTCTACGGAACAGGAAGAAGAAAAAAATCTATCGCAAGAGTTTATCTTACCCCCGGTACCGGTAAGATCACCGTCAATAAAAGAGATATCGATGACTATTTCGGACTGGATACACTGAAAGTTATCGTTCGTCAGCCGCTTGTAGCAACAGAGACAGACGGCAAATATGACATTCTTGTCAATGTTAAGGGCGGCGGATATACCGGACAGGCAGGTGCTGTTCGTCACGGTATCGCAAGAGCTCTTCTGGAAGTGGATGCTGAGTACAGACCTATCCTCAAAACTGCAGGATATCTTACACGTGATCCGCGTATGAAAGAGCGTAAGAAATACGGTCTCAAAGCAGCTCGTCGTGCTCCGCAGTTCTCTAAGAGATAATCTTTCGAGATTCAAAAAGAATTTACAAACCTCAGAAACTCAGTGTTTCTGGGGTTTTTCTTTTATCTA
>CADCPK010000116.1 GCA_902803215.1 uncultured Lachnospiraceae bacterium | reverse complement strand
TCAGGCCGGTCACTTCCATAGAGCCGCTGTTTCTGTACATTCCCAGCAGATATCGACTTGCTTGTTCGGGTTCATAGACTATCTCCAAAGGTTCTCCGTCTCTCTCCACTTTTAATCTGATCGTCTCACCCTCGGTAGAGTTCAGATACCAGTAAACATAGTAGTCTTCCCACAGGTCGACATGATATCCCTGATAAGATGTAACGATATCGCCTTCGCGAAGACCGGCTTCCCATGCCGGGGAACCTTCCGTCACTTCCATGATCTTTGTGATGTTTGATCCGCTGAGCGCTACGATGATCATCGCCAGGATAAACGCGAGGATAAAGTTGAAGATCGGCCCGGCAGCCACAACACTGATGCGGCCCCACACGGGCGCCGACAGGAAACTGCCCGGCTGAGTATCTTCAAGATCCTCCCCCAGCATGGCGCAGGACCCTCCAAACGGTAAAAGCTTCAGAGAATATCTGGTTTCCCCTTTTACCGTGCTGAGGAGTCTCGGCCCCATTCCCAGAGAAAATTCCGTCACGACGATATGATTCTTCTTTGCCAGGAGAAAGTGTCCCAGCTCATGAAAAAGTACTATCGCACTGAACATAATAAGTGCTATCAATATTTTCAATCTACCACCTGCTTTCGATCCTGTCTCTCGTCTCCCGCTCGACCGCCAGTATTTCGTCAAGTGCGGGAGCGGCTATGACATGATGTTCGTCCATACTGCTGCGAATGATCCGATAAATATCGGTAAATCCTATCTTTCTTTCCAGGAACAGTTTTACCGCCGCCTCATTTGCGGCATTAAAAACGGTCGGCATGCTCCCGCCCTTTTCCGCGGCTTCGATCGCCATGGGAAGGCCGAGGAAGGTCTTCATATCCGGCTCCTCGAAGGTGATTTCTTTAAGAGTGCGAAAATCCAGTCTGTCCCCGTCCAGATATCTTCTTTCCGGATAAAACAGGGCATATTGGATCGGCAGCCTCATGTCGGGCGTGCCCAGCTGCGCGATCACCGCTCCGTCGCGGAATTCAACCATGGAATGAATGATGCTCTTCGGCTGAACGACCACCTGTATCTGCGACAGATCCACATCGAAAAGCCACCTTGCTTCCATCACTTCCAGGCCTTTGTTGACAAGCGTCGCCGAGTCAACAGTGATCTTCTGTCCCATGACCCAGTTAGGATGTTTGAGCGTCTCCTCCACGGTCACGTGTTCCAGCTCTTCTGCGGTTCTTCCTCTGAAAGGCCCTCCCGATGCGGTGATCAGCAGTTTGCTGATCTGTCTCCTCTGTTCGCCGTGCAGTGCCTGGAATATCGCGCTGTGTTCGCTGTCCACCGGCAGAATACTCACCTTCATCTGTGATGCCAGCGGCATGATCAGATGTCCTGCGGTTACCAGCGTTTCTTTGTTGGCCAGAGCGATATCTTTTCCTGCGCGGATGGCCTCGATCGTCGGTCGAATGCCGATCATTCCCACGATAGCCGTGACAAGTATCTCCGATTCGGGAAGTACAGAAAGCTCGATGAGTCCTTCCATTCCCGACACGATCTTTGTAGGCGTATCCGCCACACGGATCCTGAGTTCTTCGGCTTTCTGTTCGTCAAAAACTGCCGCAAGGACAGGTTTAAACTCACGGATCTGTTTCTCCAGAAGGTCAATATTCCTCCCGGCGCCCAGCCCCACCACGTTAAGGTCGGGATTTCTCTGCACAATGTCGAGAGTCTGCGTGCCGATGGAGCCTGTTGAGCCTAATATGGCTATATTTTTCATTTTATCCTCCTAAATCCGGATCGTTTTTCTTTTCAGATCGATTACCGGATCAGTATTTTTGCAAGATAATAGATCACCGGTGCGGTAAAAATAACACTGTCGAACCGGTCCAGAATTCCCCCATGCCCGGGAATGAGCGTACCGTAATCCTTTATGGAGCGGTTTCTTTTTATCGCAGAAGCTGCAAGATCTCCTACCATGGAGATCAGCGAACCGCATCCGCAGATGATCGCATACTCGATGACAGGGCCATGCGTAGCCGCTGCATATATAGCGCCCAGAAGTGCAGCTCCGACCACTCCGCCGACTGCCCCTTCTATCGATTTCTTCGGGCTCAGGACGGGTGCCATCTTATGCTTTCCGATCAGCATGCCGACACAGTACGCACAGGTGTCGCAGCCCCATGAGCAGAGAAAGATCAGCCATACGATGAAGCGTCCGCCCTCCAGGTTCCTTGTGAGGAAGATAAATGACAGCATGACTGCGACATACATTATGCCAAAGTAAGCCGACATGATCTGATCTGCCTGATATTTGGGATAGGTAAAAACATAGACGCACATAAGGACGATGATGGATAAAACCGGCATCAGATGCCCTAACCCCGAGTAGTCCTTATCTACCCATAGAAGAACATAGTAGATGACGGCACACAGGTATCCGGCGATCTCCAAAGAAGTAAATTTATCCTTCCGGACATTCATCGCACGGTACAATTCCTGCATTCCGATCAGCGAAACGGCGGTGAGCGTACATAACAGAACTATTCCTCCGCCGATGATGGTTGCAAGTGCGATAACAACAAGTACTATACCACTGAGAAGCCTGGTCTTAAACATATAATCCTCTCCTGCCGATCACGGCGCCTTGACGCCTCCGTAGCGTCTGTCCCGTTCGTTATATACAGCGATTGCCTTCTTTAACGCATTCATGTCAAAATCAGGCCAGGCCGTATCGGTAAAGTAAAATTCTGTGTAGGCAAGCTGCCACAAAAGATAATTGGACAGCCGAAGCTCACCGCTGGTACGAATGAGCAGATCCGGATCCGGAATTCCTGCAGTATCCAGATATCCGGCAAAAAGATCTTCGGTTATGTCTTCCCTGCTTATTTTTCCGTCCTGCACATCTGCAGTCAGTCCCCGGACCGCACGGATGATCTCATCACGGCTGCCATAATTCAGCGCGATCTGAAAATACAGCCCGTCATAGTTTTCGGAGTGCTTTTCGAGCACATGTATGCTTTTTTGTATGTCGGGGTCAAATGCCGAGATGTCTCCGATCACTTTTACGCGCATGTTATTCTTGTCGGATATCTTAAGGCATCGTTTCAGATAGTTTCTGAAAATACGCATAAGCCCTTCGACCTCATCGCGCGACCTTCTCCAGTTTTCTGTGCTGAATGCATAAACGGTCAGATATTTTATGCCCAGTTCTTTAAAATCATCGCAGATCGATTCCAGATTGCTGCAGCCCTTCATGTGTCCATACATTCTGGGCAGTCCTTTTGCTTTTGCCCATCTGCCGTTCCCGTCCAGAATGATCGCTATATGGTTCGGTATGATCATAGTTTAATTCTCCCTCTTCGCACAAACAGAGAGCCCTATAAGCAGGGCTCTCTGCTAATTGCCGGCAGCGTAACCCTGCATATTCAGATTACACTGTAAGGATTTCTTTCGATTTGTTCTCTACCACAACATCGATATCCTTGATGAACTTATCGGTAAGCTTCTGGATCTGATCGTTAAGATCCTTTACTTCGTCCTCGGAGACATCCTGTTTTACAAGCTTCTTGAAGGAATCGTTGGCGTCACGGCGGATATTACGAACAGCAACCTTGGCACCTTCTCCCTTTTTCTTGACGTCTTTCACCAGCTGTTTACGGCGCTCTTCCGTGAGTTCCGGAAACACCAGACGGATGACCTTTCCGTCATTGTTCGGATTCAATCCAAGATCGGATGCAAGGATAGCCTTTTCTATTTTCTTGATCAGACTTCCTTCCCACGGCTGGATCTGGATCATTCTTGCCTCGGGGACCGTCACATTGGCCACCTGCTGAATAGGTGTGGGAGATCCGTAATAATCGACTGTCAGTTTGTCCAAAATGTGAGGATTAGCTCTTCCCGCACGGATAGTTGCCAGCTCTGATTCGAAGCTGCCGAGTGTTTTTTTCATTTTGTCTTCGTACTTCTGAATTCTCTCATCCATCTCTTTCCTCTCCTTTAACAATGCCGTAGATTGAGCTTCCATATGGTTACACGGTAACTCTTGTACCTTTAAAGTTTCCTTTTATCGCATTAACTATGGAGTTTTCCTCTTCCAGTGCGAACACAAGCATAGGCATATGATTGTCGGCACACATGATCGAAGCGGTCAGATCCATAGCAGCAAGCTTTTTCGCGATCACCTCATCGATGGATATCTCATCATATTTTTTGGCTTCGGGATTGATCTTCGGATCGCTGTCATAGATCCCGTCGATAGCCTTGGCCACCAGGATCGCATCTGCCGAGATCTCAATTGCCCGAAGTACCGTGGCTGTATCCGTCGAGAAATACGGATGACCCGTACCGCCTGCGAAGAAAGCGATCTCTCCTTTTTCGAGGCTCTCGTTTACTTTATCGATAGAGTAAAGGGTCGTAAAACCGCCGCATGCAAAAGACGTAAATACCTGTGTCTTCATGCCCAGATATCTGCAGATATCGGAAACATAGATGCAGTTCATGATCGTAGCAAGCATCCCGATCTGATCAGCTTTATTGCGATCGATCGTGTTGCTTGTGCGGCCTCTCCAGAAATTTCCGCCTCCGATCACAATTCCGACCTGAATACCCATATCGGATATCTCTTTGATCTGACCTGCCACTTTGAGCACGGTCTCCTCGTCAAAGCCTGTTTTCTTTTCGCCCGCCAGGGCTTCTCCACTCAGTTTAAGCAATACTCGTTTCATCGATTTCTCCTCACCAGACGCCGGAAACAACTTCGTTTCCTTCGTCGTCTACCGTGGTTGATACAGTAAATGATCCATAATAATGATACCCTGTGCGGCCGGTATCCGGCTCATCAGCATACTCACTGCCCGAATCACTGCCCATCGCATCGACCAGGTTCTCCAGCGGCTGACCGATATAAGTCTGGGCCTGCGTTGCGCCGGCATCCGGCTCATCAAATTCCCCTTCATAATCAGACTCGGTCGTACCTGTATCCCCGGTATCGGATTCTGCAGGTGTTTCTGTCGACGTGTCCGTTCCTTCCGGAGCCGTCGTAGGCGCAGGTGTGGATGTCGCTGCGGGTGTGGTTGTCGCTGCTGCGGCTTCCGTAGCTGCAGGCGATGGCGTTGGCGTTGACTCAGCACTCTCCTCTTCGGTATCCTCTTCGGTGGATTCTTCCGTAACATCAAGCCCGTACCACGCGCGAACTTCCTGCAGAGTGCTGTACTCTTTATTGCCGGTTTTTGTAAGATACCGGGCATAGGGAAGGCCGAAATCTCCGGAGATATCCAGGCAAAGCCGTAGTTCTTTGATGAGCGGCAGCGGAAGATTCCGGTAATACAGCTCGCTTTTGTTTATATCTTCGTAGGAAATACGAATATCGTAGCTCGTCGCTGTGTTTCCGTCAGGATCCTTCTGATTATTTTCAAAATAATAGAGTGCCCTTTCTCCGTCAACCCATTCGAAACCGCCCTGCAGCAGGTCGGTCCCCCATTCATCATTGCTTCCGTCATCATTGGCAGCAGCTCTGATGAAAATATACTCGATAGGATCGCCTGTCTGATTTATGATCACTACGCCGGATGACGAGTCTGTCTTCTGTCCGATCACATGCTCCGCATCTGCCTGTTTATCTGTCTCCTCCACTTTTTCCATCTGGACAACATTTCCGGCAGGTGCTTCGGTAACAACAGGAGCAGGCGTTTCGGTGACAACAGGAGCACTTACCGCCGGCTGTTCAGTAGTCTTCTTCGCGCCGCAGCCGGCTGCGAGAACCATAATGAGCAACCCGGCAAAAGCGAGAAACTTCCTTTTCATATTATGCCTCCATCTATCTGCTTTTGTCTGTTTCATTATTGCAGAGTATGGCAATCTTGTCAACCAAACGGCATTTGATTTCATACTCTTTTTAGAGTTTCAAGAAATTCTTAACAGATAAATCGTTACCGTTCATAGCTGTAAAGATACAAATAGTAACGGCTTAATATAAATTTTTGACTTTAAAATCTCTTTCCGCTTCTCGTCTCTGATCCTTTTTGGCGATGTCCTGACGTTTATCATACAGCTTTTTGCCTCTTGCAAGGCCTATTTCGACTTTAACAAGACTGTTTTTAAAATAGACCCTCAAGGGAACGAGGGTCAGGCCCTTTTCCTTAAGTTTTGAAGAGATGCGGTTGATCTCGTATCTGTGCATCAGAAGTTTGCGCACACGAAGGGGATCTTTGTTGAATATATTCCCTTTCTCGTACGGAGAAATATGCATGCCGTAGACATACACTTCTCCGTTCTCCACGCGGACAAATGCCTCTTTAATGCTGCATTTTCCCATGCGAAGAGATTTTACTTCTGTCCCGGCAAGCGATATCCCTGTTTCAAAAGACTCTTCGATAAAATAGTCATGGTAAGCTTTTTTATTATTTGCGATGAGTTTTATTCCTTCTTTTTTTGCCATTTTTTATTTGTTTCTCTCCTGTATTTATGCAATACCTGTTAAAAAACAAAAAACACTCTTGCAGTAACAAGAGTGTCTTTGTCAGATCGGCATGTCAGTGCTGTTCCATTATCCAAAATTCAGGTTAAGGACTATCGCAAGAACAAAGAATAATACTGCCATGATCATTGTAGCTCTTTCAAGCCCGCCCTCCATTGAACGGCCCTTGTTTTTACCCCAGTAAGATTCTGCGGCACCTGCGATCGCGCCAAGTCCCTGTGACTTGCCCTCCTGCATAAGTACTACAATTGTAAGCGCAATACAATTTAAAACGAAAATAACCGAAAGAATTATTCTCAGGACTCCCACTTTGTTACACCTCCTATCAACCGTGAATTATTCTACCACATGATTAGCATTATTTCAACCGGAAATCGTAAAACTGTCACATACTTTCGAGCGGATCACTTCAGTTATGAACCTTCTCCGAACAATCAATGTAATACCGTATTTTCTATCACACCGCCGCCTACGACTGTGTCTCCGCTGTAAAGGACGACCGCCTGCCCGGCCGTTATTGCTCTCTGAGGCGTGTCAAATTTTACATGAAGCTTTCCGGCCTCATCCTGCCATGCGACGGCCGGCTGTTCTTTATGCCGGTATCTGATCTTTGCCGTCACTCTAACTTCTCCGTCAAGCCTGCTGCAGCTGATCAGATTCACATCCCCCGCTATCAGCTCATCATGAAACAGATCCTTGTCGTCACCGAGTGTCACACTTCCCGAACCGGGATCAATCTTGCAGACGTACAGCCGTCTGTCGGCAGGGATCCCCAGGCCACGTCTCTGGCCGATCGTATAATGTGTGATTCCTTTATGCTTACTGATAAAAGTACCGTTTTTATCGATGAAATTTCCGGGTGTATCCGTTACGCCCGTGTATCTCTCAATAAAGGCAGCGTAATCTCCATCCGGCACAAAGCAGATATCCTGGCTGTCATGTTTGCGGGCGTTGATGAAACCGTTGTTTGAAGCGATCTCACGTACCTCATCTTTATTGAGCGAGCCCAGCGGAAACTCCACATGCGCAAGCTGATCCTGCGTCAGGGTGTAAAGCACGTAAGACTGATCTTTGTTTGCATCTTTTGCCTTTTTCAGAAGATACCTTCCGCTTTCTCCATCATATTCTATCCGTGCATAATGGCCGGTCACGATATAGTCCCTGCCAAGTTCTTTCATCCTTTGTAACAGCTTGTCAAATTTCATATACCTGTTGCAGTCGATACACGGATTTGGTGTTTGACCTTTCTGATAGCTGCTCACAAACCGTTCGATAACTTCTTCTTTAAATCTATCGGTAAAGTTAAACACATAGTAGGGTATTCCGATCTTATAGGCCACAGCACGCGCATCTGTCACATCATCCAGTGAGCAGCATGCCTTGTCTTTTTTCTCTCCGATATCGTCGTTATAAAAAAGCTGCATAGTGGCGCCGATGCAATCATCGCCCTTCTGCTTTGTGAGAAGTGCGGCGACAGAACTGTCTACACCTCCGCTCATCGCGATAATCGCTTTTCTCAATATAACACCCCCTCTGACGGTCATTTCGAAATCTGTGTTTTATCCATGGCAATACTCAAGAAAAAAACCGGGAGAATCTTGTACATTCTCCCGGTTTACTAAGCAGGGGATGAGAGAATCGAACTCCCACCAAAGGTTTTGGAGACCCCTATCATACCATTTGACCAATCCCCTGTATATAAACAAATGCAGAATACTCTGCATTTGTCATAATTATACCTTCAAAACTGCATACATGCAAGCATCAATTGCTTTTTGTTTTAAGAAAATCATTCAAACCTGCTATTGGTCAAGCCCTCACCCGATTAGTAACAGTCAGCTCCATACATTACTGCACTTCCACCTCTGCCCTATCTACCTCGTCGTCTTCAAGGGGGTTTACTCTTTCGATGGGATAACTCATCTTGAGGGGGGCTTCACGCTTAGATGCCTTCAGCGTTTATCCCTTCCAGGCTTGGCTACCCGGCTGTAGACTTGGCAGTCTAACCGGTGCACCAGCGGCCCGTCCATCCCGGTCCTCTCGTACTAAGGACAGCTCCTCTCAAAACTCCTGCGCCCACGCCGGATAGGGACCGAACTGTCTCACGACGTTCTGAACCCAGCTCGCGTACCGCTTTAATGGGCGAAC
>CADCPK010000115.1 GCA_902803215.1 uncultured Lachnospiraceae bacterium | reverse complement strand
AGTCGGAATCACGATGTCCAGAGTAAAAGGTATCTTAGAAGACACGGAAGTCACCTTTGACATCACGACGATCCCAATGGACGGAGCCGCAGAGGAACTGGTCGAGCTGTCCTTCAAGGCCGACAGCTATTCCGAAGCCGCGGAGAAGCGCCGGCAGCTCGCAACCTGTCTGGAAGAAAGCGGGATCCTTCTGAAAGACGATGCCATGAAAACACAGAAGATTCTTGACGCCGGCCTTGATTAAGTTCCGCCGAAACCAGGCTTTTTGAGCTTTCGACGCGACCGCCTTTGCATCACATGGACTGCACACAAACGTTACCTGCTGCGGTCTGGCTGTCATCAGCTGATGTCACTGCTTTTTCCCGTTTGATTGGTGTCAATTTATGGCTCTGTGCTATAATTAAGACAGTAAATAAAAGAGGCGGAAATCCATGAAAAACATTTTGATCGTAAACTACAAAGTAGCAAGTGAAGCCTATCAGGCGCTCTCAGAGCTGAGACGTGCAGCAGCTACGGATAATTACGTCATTTCACAGGAGGTTATCGTCAAAAAAGAAAACAACCAGGTTATCCCACAGGATGGATTCGACACCGGCGCTGCCACGGCAAACGACACCTGGAAGGGTGGCTTGATCGGCAGTCTCGTCGGAATTCTTGGAGGACCGCTTGGCATCCTTCTCGGCAGCAGCGTGGGCCTTGCCATCGGCAGCGCAGTCGATTTGGGGGACGCGGTGAAGAATGCCTCTCTGATTGAACGCGCTGAGGATTGCATTGTAGACGGCGAGACAGCACTGATCATCCTGGCGGAGGAGCAGTTTGAGACAGCACTCACAGCGAAACTGAATGACTTCGACGTCACCATCACAAGAATGCCCGCAGAAGAAGTTGAGGCGGAAGTGGAGCATGCAGTTGAGGTCGAGCGTCAGCTTGCCCGTGATGCGCGCAATAAAATGCGGGCAGAAAAAAGAGAAGAGATGAAGGAGAAAAGCGAAGAAGTCAACAGCAAGCTCACAAATATGTATAACCAAAGCGGTCAATTCTGATAAACAGGGAAAATCAATTGTAAAGGAAACAGGCCTGTATTACAGGGCCTGTATACGAAGACCCTGACAGAAAATCCCGGAATCCCTGCTGTGATGTACACAGATAAGGGTCCCGGGATTTTTCTGTTTATATGGTTGTGCTATTTCATCGAATATGCAGACCGGGGCAGGGCATGTCAGGCCGCAGGGGCAAAATCGGTTTCCAGAGATACCGTTTCTCTCGATGGAATGATTGTTGCCTTTGCGCGCTCCGTTCTGCGATCTCTATGGCAGAAAATCACCAGCTTTAGCAGGGTAAAATTGACAACTCCACCGATCAGACCCGCAAGGAGTGTGGAAAGAAAGACATTGATACCCATCACATTGACCAGCAGCATGTTCAGAATCCATCCGAGGATGCAGACGAACGCACGCGAGCCGGAAAATTTCAGTAATTCTTCCAGAATACGGGGGTTTGTGCTGTGGAAGACCCATTTGCGATTGGCCGGATAGGCATAGGCGATGGCCGCGATGTTCTCTACGATGGAAAGAACTGTAATCTGATATATGCCTGGAAAAGAAGTTCCATCAAAGAAAAACAGATTACACAGATATTTGCAGCCCCATGCAATGACCGTTGTACCCCCGCCGACAAGGATATAAAGAATAATCTCGTGATACTTCAAATAGAGCGCTTTCAGTTTCTTCGTCATCCCGTGTCACCCATCTTTCTGTCGAATTTCGATTATTATAGCATTATAATAAACAGTCGGCCATCACAGGACTGTCACATCGAGATGTATGATATCAGAGTATTTGCTTTTGCGATATTCCTGTGATTTTGTCTAGCCAGTGTCGCTTTCTCCTGAAAAACGTTAAAAGATCTGTGAAAGAAAATTGACCCGCAGTGGGAGCATATCATTGCATGACAAAACTGCAATCCCGTGCGGTTTTCCTGTAAAAACAGAATACTTCCCAGCTTGTCAGTATGAAGCGTGCTTGATATAATCAACCTGTGAAAAACCGGAAGCTATGTTATTTTACAAAAAGAACATCATCTACGGGAGAGAAAAACAGACATGAAAGCTGGTAAGACGGAAACCTGGAGACAGAAGATAAAGATCCGTTAGCGATGTACTTTCTTGCCGATATTTATCGGAGCGCAGAATACACGGAAAGAAACGATGCCGAAGCGATAAGATGATATGAACAAGCACGGGAAACCTGTGACAATACGGTTCAATTGATGGCTCTGCGTGCCTTGGCGGAAATGTATGAAAAGGGCCAGGGGGTAGAAGCAGATCCTGCAAAGGCAATGGAATAGTCATAGCAGGCGGATATAATTGTTGGAAATTTGGGATAAATTGTGAAACCGGGTTTTATCAGAGATGAAATTCTATATCATTCTGTTTTTGTGTGATGCTTTTGTGACAATGGATCTGGT
>CADCPK010000114.1 GCA_902803215.1 uncultured Lachnospiraceae bacterium | reverse complement strand
CGTATCATCGGACAACAGCTCCTTAGTGGAGTTGACAGGCAGCATGTCGTGCTGCTCAATGTAATATTTCGTCCCGACGTTGCTTTTATCAAAAGAATAGCATTCCGAATTCTCGATCGTGTGGTCGTAGTAGGAGAGCCAGAAATAACCGGTGTGCAGGCCAGACGTGGGCGCATAGTGGTTTCCCTCCGCGTCTGTGGAGTTATAGTCGTCCTCGCCCTCGAGGAGTCCCCAGTGCCGGTATCCGGAGTTCGGGAAATCATTCAGGTCGCTCCCCCAGCTGTTCTTGACAAGCCATGCGCCGTTTGCTTCCGGCTGATGTCCTTCGAGGAAATTGGAGGCGGGATAATCATCGTCGTAGCCCACGATCAGAACGGCATGGTTGGGGAACATATCGTCATAGGTATAATGTGCCCACTTGCTGCTCATGTATTTGGCTTCCGCCTCGGATGGTTCCTGCCCTGGCTGAAACGCTTCCGCATGGAAAGAGATCGCCACGCCTCTGTGTTCTTCTACGAGCTGCTGCTTGATCGCGTTCACACCTTCCTCATTGAAATCGACATAGGATCCGTATTTGTCCGATGTGTGCACAGGGGGAAGGAGGAAGGAATCCTTGAGCCGGTAGGAGGCGTAGAAGCGGTATTTTTCAGGAATGGACCAGTCGTCCTCCTCGCTGTACCATACCTGCCGGAGTTTTCCGTCGATCGACCGGTTCTCCACCTCGGAATTCAGACCTTTATAGACAAGCAGGTCGTCGGGATCCAGGCCGGTCCGGTTTTCGAGATTGGGACCGGTGCCGGACGAGAACAGGGAAGTACCGTAAAAGACCTGTCCGCCGCGGTTATACTTTGCACTTGCCGAGGAATTATCTTCGACATGGATTCCCTCGCCGTTCTGCGGATTACTCTCATCATTGATGGCTGTGGCGGCAAAATACGCCAGATGCTTTTCCGAGAGATCCAGCGTGTCCGTTGTGTATCCGTCCGTATCCGCCAGCCCCGAACTCAGAATACTGGTCTCCGCCGCAGCAATCGCCGCAAATCCCCAGCAGGTCCCGAAAGGGTTCTGGAGTTTGACTTTTGTCACATAGCTTTGTCCGTTAACATTGCGGAGATCAAAGCGGGCAGGGAAACTTTTGGCAGCATCGGCCAAAGCCGCTGACGAGCCCTCCTCGAAGGCATAGGCGTCGTAAACACTCGTCTCGAGCGTTTCGCCCAGCTCCTGTGAGGCTTCGGCGGCCGCCCGTTCCTGTGCTTCCAGGACTTCCAGCTCCTCTTCGGAGAGCTCTTCCTGCGGGACCTCTTCCGGCTCCGGAGCTTCTTCCTCGTGGACTTCGTAGCCGTGACCGCTGTCCGATTCCGCATCTTTGTCTTGCGCGGTGTTTTCGGTCTGCGCGGCCCATGCATCTGTACCTGCAGCCGGAAATATCGTAAGAACAGTCATCATTCCCACGATCGCCGCCAACATAGGAGACAGTATTCTTCTTTTTTTCATAGTTATTCCGTCCTTGTCTATAAAAATGAATTGCAACAGTATTTTGCCTATTATAACACAGCTTAAAGGGATACCAAAATTTCGTCAGAAGTATGCCCCTATCTCGTCAGATGCATACCCGTCACTTTTATCTGACGATGCACTGGGAGCGTGGTGATCCAAAAGACGCTTTCCTTACCAGAATCATCAAACTGCCGGCTTCGTGGATTTCTGGAATATCTGAAAGGACAAGGAGCTCTGTCACACAGGATAAACACGCAGCTTCTTGAGTCAGACCTCCACAATGGATGGGAATTGTCTTCTGATATACCCGCAGGAGCCGGCATGGGAAGCTCGGGAGCGGTTGTGGCGGCTGTCTATGATCGTTATGCACAGCAAAAGACGGATGATCTTTTCGCTCTGAAGAACCTGTTCGCACAGATGGAAAACTATTTCCATGGAAAGAGCTCTGGGATATGATCGATGCAGCTACCCTGCACGCTACCAATTTCACGGGATTCTTTTTCATGAATATCACTGCTCAGACATAGCTGTTGATCTATACCATTTTTACTGCTTCCACCCTAT
>CADCPK010000113.1 GCA_902803215.1 uncultured Lachnospiraceae bacterium | reverse complement strand
GGATTCTTCGTGTCGGAAATGCTCCCGAACCGGCTGTCGGCCACGACTTCAAACGACCTGTCTTTCAGAAGATCACTGTGTTCTCTTTGAAAAGACTCCGAGACATAAATCGCCCGAACCGCCCGGTCGGGCACTTCCTCGAAAATTTTCAGCCCTTCTGCGGCAAAAATTCCTTCGCGGTCCCGTGCCTCCCGGCTCCGCAGGAGTTCCCGTACTTTCTTCAGTTGTGCGTTGCCGCTGCCTGTAATCATGCGTAGATTTTACCGCAAACCCGTTCTTTTGTGAAGGTGGAAAGATGTTGAAATATCATAAGGGACAAAACAAGGGGAGCGCGGGCTTACCACTGCTCCCCCTATTTCATGAACCGGTTTTTTATATTCCTCAGCCCTCGTACGCCCTTGCTTTCTCAAGCAGTTCAATAATCGGCAGATGCTGCGGGCATACGCCCTCGCACTGACCGCACTGGACGCAGTCACTGGCTTTTCCTTTATTAAGCGTGACCATTCCGTATTCGCGGATGGTGCGGAATTCCGGGCTTCCCTTCGAGCGGTTGACGACCTTGAAGATCTCCGGGATCGGGATCTCCATCGGGCACCCCTCCGTGCAGTAGTGGCAGGCTGTGCAGGGGATGGATTTGTCATCTTCGATCGCCTGCATAGCTTCTTTGATCACTTCCTGCTCATGTTCATCGAGCGGCTTGAAATCCTTCATATAGCTCAGATTATCTTCCATCTGCGCAAGACTGCTCATGCCGCTGAGAGCTGTGATGATTCCATCCTGGCTCGCAACGAAGCGGACAGCCCAGCTCGAGTAGGACATTCCATTGTTTTCACGGTCAAAAATAGCCTTCACAGCGGGGATCGGATCCGCAAGGATGCCGCCCTTAATGGTCTCCATGACCGTCACGGGTTTCCCGTGCTTTCTGCAGATCTCGAGGCACTCGCGGGACGCGACGCCCGGATTGTCCCAGTCCGCGTAGTTGATCTGCAGCTGGACAAACTCCACATCCGGGTGCGCGGTGAGCAGTTCTTCAAGGAGTTCCGGATCCGCGTGGAACGAGAATCCGTAGTGCTTAATGAGCCCTTTCTCCTTCTGCTCTTTCACAAAATCCCAGAGGTGATAATTGTCATAGTTTTTATAGTTGCCTCTCTGCAGGGCGTGAAGCAGATAATAGTCAAAATAGCCCGCTCCCGTTCTCTCGAGAGAAGTGTAGAACTCCGCCTTCGCACTCTCTTCGTCATGGCAGGCGTCTCCAAAAGCGATCAGTTTATCCGCGAGCGTGTATTTGTCGCGGGGATGGCGCTCCACCAATGCTTTTCGAATTGCTTCTTCCGAACCGGCATAAGCGTAAGCCGTGTCAAAATAGGTGCCGCCCGCTTCCAGAAAACGGTCCACCATCTCGGATGTCTGCGCGACGTCGATCGTCCCGTCCTCAAGTCTCGGAAGTCTCATGAGACCGAAGCCGAGTTTAAAAGTATCTTTTCCCAAATAATCAGTCATGTTTTTCCCCTTTCACTGATGCTGCCTGTGGAATGGAGTAAGCCTGCAATTCCAGCTTTCTTATGCTTATAATTTTATGTAGTTCAGGCCTTTGATGCAATCAGTTCCGCCGCCAGTTCCCGCAGACTTGCCTGCAGGACGGGCGGACGATGGCCGGCCGCTTTGTCGTAAGGATTTGCGAAAAGACGGTTGTATTCGGCAGCTTCCTCTTTGAGGATCTTCTGGTATTTCTCCTCGTTGCCGACAGCATTCTTTATGGTATTTTGACCGGTTCTGAAAAGCATAGTATTTCAAATACTAAATTATGCTATACTAATTCGTACAGAGAGCATTTTTACAGCATCATGGAAAACAGTAGAAAGGGATACACAATGGATTTTAAGCCAAACAAGAAACTCGGCTTCGGCCTTATGCGCATGCCGCAGACAGATCCGGCTCACGCGTCTGCAGTGGATGTGGAGCAGGTTAAAAAAATGGTCGATATTTTCATGGAAAAAGGATTCACCTATTTCGATACCGCATGGATGTACAACGGATTTGCCAGTGAAAAGGTCGCGAAAGAGGCTCTGACGAGCCGCTATCCGAGGGAAAGCTTTACGCTGGCGACCAAACTGCACGCAGGGTTTGTAAAGAGCTTTGAGGACCGCGACAATATTTTCAACGCGCAGCTTGAAAAGACCGGCGCCGGCTACTTCGATTATTATCTTCTGCATGGCATCGAAGCAGGTATGCTGCCGACTTATGAGAAATACGACTGTTTCCGGTGGCTCCTTGACAAAAAGGCACAGGGGCTTGTAAAGCACGCCGGTTTTTCTTTCCACGACACGCCGGAACTCCTGGATGAGCTCCTCACCAAATATCCGGAAATGGAATTTGTCCAGATTCAGCTCAACTACCTCGACTGGGAGAGCGAATGGATCCAGTCCCGGGGTTGCTACGAAGTCTGTGTAAAACACAATAAACCGGTCATCGTCATGGAACCGGTCAAAGGCGGTTCTCTCGCGAAAATGCCGGAGGCAGCTGCAAACGTCTTCACTTCCTATGATGCCGGAAAGTCGCTTCCGAGCTGGGCCATCCGCTTTGCGGCAAGCCTGCCGAATGTCATGGTCGTCCTTTCGGGCATGAGCAGTCTCGAGCAGATGGAAGACAATACCTCTTTCATGCAGGATTTCGTCCCTCTCACGGAAGAAGAAAAGAACATGTGCTTCAAAGCGGCAGAGATCATCAACAGCCAGATCGCCATCCCCTGCACAGGATGCTCCTACTGCACGGAAGGCTGCCCGCAGCAGATCGCGATCCCGCAGTATTTCTCGCTTTACAACGAAGACATGAGAGAAGATCTCGAAGAGAAAGGCTGGACCGTCAACTTCACAAACTACAATATAACGGCTTCCAAATTCGGAAAAGCCAGCGACTGCGTGGAATGCGGCCAGTGTGAGGAAGTCTGCCCGCAGCATCTGCCGATCATTGAAAATCTCAAGAAGGTCGCGGCGCATTACGAACATTGATGATCTATAAGAATGCGGAGCTGTTTCGTCTTTGAAAAGGTGTTTTTGGAGCGTTGTCGCTCTCTGAGGATTGCGGTTCTGCACGTCCATATAAATATCGAAATGATACCGCTCTGCCTGGTGCTTCATGACCGTCATGAGCTTG
>CADCPK010000112.1 GCA_902803215.1 uncultured Lachnospiraceae bacterium | reverse complement strand
AGCGGGAAGCTTCACGCCCAACAAAAACGGCGGATACGTGCTGGAAACCAACCGCATGTCCGACAAGATCCGGTCCGGCTTCTACGTAAAAAAAGGCGTCATGGACCGTAAATCGGTTCTGGAGCTCTCACTGCTTCTGTATGGGCTTGACAGCTCGTACGCGGATCCGGACGAAGCAATCTCGGCGGCTCTGCGTCTGCTGTTCGACGGCTCGCTGGAAATGAACGGCATGACGGCTGCCATGATTGACCTCAACGAGAATGTCACCGCCTGGGTGCGGATACCGGAAGAGGAAGTTGAGGTGGCTGAGCCGGTTAAATAGTGAGTCAATGGAAAACACACGGGGACGGTCCTTTTGTGGGCCAATGGGGACGTTTCTCAGTTGGGCCAATGGGGACGTTTCTCAGTGACCCATTTTTGCAAGCAAAAATGGGTCACTGAGAAACGTCCCCATTGGCCCACAATTGACTCACCGGGCACTCACCGCTTCCCTGAACTCCTCAAAGTACCCCTGCACCTCCTCCTCGGGATACTTCAAATCCTCCACTGCGAGCACTTCCTCCAGCGCCCCGGCGAATTCGGAGAGATCAGTCACATAGCGGACGTAGGGCACATTTTTCATCCACTCCATAGCCCCTTTGATCTTATGGTGATTATTCCCAAACACCACACACGGCGTTCCGGTGATGGCGGATATCACGGCCCCGTGCAGCCTGTCGGTGACGACGACACTGCTTTCCGCGTATTTCCGGATCAGTACGTCCAGCTGGATCTCCCGTCCTTCGACTTTGACTCCGCTTGACATACAGTTGTCCGCATGCCGGATTGCAAAGCCTTTTTCTTTCAGCTGCTGTACGACCTGCTCTTCGGCGTCGGCAGTGAGTTTCTTTTCTTTATCGCTCCTCATGACCATCAAGGCTCCGCTGCGCTGCCGTCCGTAATACTCGGGCAGGGCATGGTACATGACGATATCGGGGGCGAGGAATATGCGGCCTTTAAAGTGCTCCTTTGCGAATTCATACGAGACACTGTCTCTAAAGGCCAGAATATCTTCTTCACAGCAGTATGTCTTAAGCGCATCTTCGAGGCTTGACCGGCCTTCTTCGTCCTCTGTGAACAGGACGCTCTGCGGGAACATGATCCTGGGATTATCCTTCCATGTCCTGAATGCATCTCTTCGCATCTCGTCGCTGTAAGCCCAAATATTTCCAAAGAAGCCGCCTCCCAGGAAGACCAGAAGGTCCTTCGGGGTGATCTCCGACTGCAGGCTTTCCTTCATTTTATAGTAGTCGCTGTACGGAACCTGAATGATCTCGAGATCGGGCCTCACTTCATGCAAAAATCGGACCGTCGATGCCGCGATCAGGTGGTCTCCGAGGTTGTTGTGCGTTGTTGAACCCATCACGAATGCCCGCGGTCTGCCTGTTTTGACCGTCTCAGGGGCGTTGTCCGCTTTATCTTCAAAACCCATGTCGACCGCGATAGCCGCATGCATGAGCCTTGTGCGCCGAAGAAGCTGCCTGAGCGCCTCCTGTTTTTCCTCGTCAGACACATGGCTCCCGCTCGTAACCACCCGCATATTTCCGGCGGACAGCAGATCTAGCGTTTTCGAGGAGATGTCCGGCTTTTTCTCATCCTGTTTTGCATCTGCATCTTTCTCTTCTTTTATGAAGCCGCTTTCCTTACCGGGCCTTATATTCGAATCTATCCCCTCTTTTATGAGTCTGCTTTCCTCGGCAGGCCCTGCGACCGGAATGATCACCTGTTCTCTCTTTCTCATCCACGCCAGCGGGACGAGGATCGATGCTGCCGCAAGGTCCTCATCGACACACTCCGGCATGCCGTAGTAACTGATCCGATAATTGGACGTGCCGAAAACACCTGCAGATGTCTTTGCCTTTTCTGCCAGCCGGGCGGCCTCTTCCTTTTTTTCCCTGATAAACGCGGTGCTTACTATCTGCGCTGCATCGGGACGAAAAGCGGCGTTTTCTGCGAGGCTGAAGTAGGTGTCCGTCGTTCCTTCAAAGAAGAGGACGGATTTGATCTTCTTGTCCGTCTCCTGCCGGTTCTTCTGCACCTCCGGGGTTCGGATACGGCTTTTTTCCTCCCCTTCGGAAGGATAAGCTGCGTCACGATAGCGGGGCAGGCTGTGGAAAAAATCTTCGTCGCAGACAGGAACGCGAATGTCCGCACCGTGCTTTACCGCAAGCGAAAGAAGACATCCGATAGCGGGAACCGCGAGGATGCCCTCGGGCACATCATCCGGCTTATAAGGATAATTAATGCAGAGCTTCCCGCTTTTGGGGCCTGAATATCCGGCCTCCGCCTCCATCTTCCATGACCACAGCAGCTGCTTTTCTTTTATTTCCGGTTTGCATGATATTACTCTTTTGCCGTTTGGCATGAGTGGCCCTCCTTCCGGAACAGAAAATGAGTACATGGGGACGTTTCTTTTTGACTCATTTTTGCTCGCAAAAATGAGTCAAAAAGAAACGTCCCCATGTACTCATTTTATCGTTCTTTCCTTAACCGCACTCCACTCGCTGTAGCTGTTCTTCGAGCCGACTTTTTTGAAGGAGCGCATTCTCACGTAATACTTCTTCCCCGATGTCAGCTTTTCGATCGTGCAGTCTGTAATCCTGCCGCTTTTTATCAGTTTGGTCCGGTCGCTGCCGCTGAAGTTCTTGCGGGTCGAGTACTGGATCTGGTAGCCGTCAGCCTGGGTGTCTTTCTGCCACTTGGCGTAAAGCTGACCCTCCGTAGTGCTCTTTACCGAGCTGAGTGACGGTTTTTTGAGGTTGATCGTGAATTTCGCAGTGCCTTTATACCCGCTGTAGTCGCCTTTTCCGGTGACCGTGACGGTGGCTGTGCCTACGCTTCGGTTGTCGGAATATTTGACGGTATAGTTCCGCGCGGTGACGCTCTTGTTTCCGGCTGTCACCTTGACGGTCGGCTTGCGATATTCTCCGTTATAGATGTAAGTATCTTTCGAAAGTTTGACCCTGAAGGTCTTGCCCGAAGTCTTCGAGGAAGAACTCGAGCTGCTCGAGCTGCTTCCCGCAGACGCATTTTTACGAACGATCTTGAACGACACTGTTCTGGTTCCGGTGTATTTTCCCTTGCCGGTAATTTTGCATTTTGCCGTTCCGACGTTTCGATTGTAGGTGTAAGTCACCGTGTAGTCGGTGCCTCTTTTGAGCCTGATGCCCAGATAATAAACTTTTACTGTAGGTGTGATGGCTCTTCCCGTGTATTTCTGATCGGGGATCTTTTCGATCTCGGCGTTCCTGAGAGAGCGATTCTCGCCCAGGACGGACGAGAAACCTTCCAGGAATTCATCCAGCATTCCTCTGGTCTCGTCTGACGAGGAGGAAGCCGCCGCCGGAAAAGCCCCGGCTGACACAAGGAGCACAGTGAGCAGGACAAAAAACAGCCTGCGCACCGAAGCAGCCGCACTGCCAATTTTTCGTTCTTCTCTTTTTTTCATCACAGCACTCTCATTCCTCCGAATTTACGGACCTTCAAAACATAGCATGCGCCTTCGCCGAAGCAGGCTTCCATGCCTTTTTTGTATTCTGCTACGACATCGTTCGGCACGAACGCCTGGATGGTTCCCGCAAAACCGCCGCCGTGGACTCTGACCGCTCCTCTTCCTTTGAGGATAAGCTCGGAGAGGGCAAGCGCCACAGAGACGTTCTGAGTGTGGACGTCTTTGTTGGAATAGACATTCTGCAGATATTTGAAGCTGGAGTTGCCGGACTCGGTGATCAGGCGTTTGAATTCATCAAAGTTGCCTTCCTCGAGCGCTTCGACTTCATAGGTCACCCTCTTGTGATCCTCAAAATAGTGCAGGGCACGAAGTGTCGCGCGGTCACCGCATTTTTCACGGACCTCGGGAAGCTTCTGCAGGAATTCTTCCTCGTCTACTTTACGAAGGTATTCTTTTCCGAAATATGCCGCTACCGATTTCATCTCTACCGGGATCGCTGCGTATTCGTCGGTGAGGTCCGCATGGGAACCCTT
>CADCPK010000111.1 GCA_902803215.1 uncultured Lachnospiraceae bacterium | reverse complement strand
CGGTAGCGCGGCAAGAGGGACAATATGAACATGCGGTTTGTCGGTATCCTATTGCGGATTAGTGGTCTCTTGAGCACGGAATATTCACACCGCAAAGTGCCTTATAAAACATTTCCGAGGTTTTCCGACATTTTTCGACAAATTTCGACTCGGTTCGACACAAAACGCGTCGCATAAATCGTAGAACTTTTTGGTGAGTTTTCAGAATTCTTCCGAAAAGCATAATTAAGCCCCACCGGGAGATTTTTTATCTTCTCCCTTGGTGGGGTTATCACTTTTAGATATTAGGCTGTGGTATAATCACATCCGGGTTCATAACCACAATACAATCACAGTCCCATGTGTCCAAACAGCGGCGAAAAGCCAGGCTGTGCTGCAGTTCGATGGCGTCAACTCCTTCCCTCAGCATCTTTTCATAATCCAGAAAGCATGGGTTCGGCCTGAAATATTCTTCAAGCTGTTCAAGTGTGGGCTTCTTACTGTCTGGAAGGCTGACCTCTTTCAACTCCCACGATTTTGTCTTCGGTAAAGGAATCATATCTTTTGGATCCGTCAGTAAAACAATCCTCGCTCCTTCCCGCAGTTCAAACCTGAAACTCTTCTTCAGCTTTTTCTTTTGATAATTGGAGTCCTCGCACCACTCTTTCCATCCGTAGTTGGTCCAGCCGTCTTCATGAATCAAGCAGTCCTTGCTTGCCCATAGCCCACCCTCGGGTTTTGGAAATCCGGCGTTGTTCCGGATTGGAGTGAAATACATGGGTTCGAAAGCATCAGACCCGTAGTGAATAAATCCTATCATGTCCCCGTCTTACTCTCCTCAACCTCTTTTAACGTCTTACCATCTTTATTCTTCCATGTTTGTGGACCGCTCACATTATATCCCAGGACAAATACCGCAGCCGGTGAAGAACTGCTGAAAAGAATGTCCTCCGTTGTTATCCAGTCTTTAACCTTTCCCGAGGACAGAAGTGAATCACGAATTTTAGCAGATGCCTCACTGAGTCCTTTTGCCGTGCCGCTATTAATCACGGCTCCTTTATAAACAACGAACCCTTCAGAAGTCACCACGCCCGTTGCTTTTGCCGTTCCGACTGTAATATGATATTCCTCACTCTTGTCAGTGCCTTTTTGGTCTGTATCTCTTGTAATGATCGGCTCCAACACCTTATAGCCGAGTGCATTGATCAGAATTGTGATATTCTCGATGAATTCTTCCATCGCAGATACCTGTGACTCTTTCATAACCGTATTCTTGTAGGTGTTTTTAGTGAGCACTTTATATCGATTACTTTTTCTCGCGATTTCTACCAATCGGTTTTCCAGGTATCTGATCAGTGCTTTATTAAGCTCGGCACCGGTAAACAAAACAGCAGTATTCCAATAATACTGTTCTCTCTCGGCCTGATTATCCCGTATGTGCTGCAGAAGACGTTCTTTGATATTTTCAGCCTCGCCTATATACACAGAATCAGAGCCGTCATCCTCTTTACAAAACAGGAAATACACGCCAGCGTTAGTGATGTCTTCTCTTTTACAAGCTGGAACTTCTATGCGGGGAATCTTTACTGCCTTTCCATTCCAATTGGACAGCTCAGCCGTAATAATGCTGTCGGCTGTTCCGTTAACCAGATAGAGTTCTATTGTTTTTCCAAAAGCCATGTTTGTGTTCCTCGACATTAACGTTTTATCAGGTTTTCTGAGTTGATGAGTAGTGTAACGATCTTCTTGATTTTCACAGCGTGTCTCATAAGATTTGGGATTTACATACCCTGGAGGTCATCATCTCCCCCAAGGTATGTTTTATTATCTCAGCGATATTTTTTCATCTCGCAGAAAATGGTATCTCATGCTCTTCACAGAATTCTTCCACATATCCGCCCGCGGCACCGATGATAACCACTGCACTGCCTTCGAATGCATCATCTGCAATAGATGTTACGGAATCTGGCACATCAATATTGACCCCTTGAGTAAGGCCCGCAAAAGATTCGGATTCAATAGTAGTAGTGCTGTTTGGAAGTTTTAACGTGGTTTCATACAGCTGAACTCCCGAAGGATCGTAAGGTACCCATGTGATATTACCGCCATAGTTCTGACGGACATCTTCTGTCCATGTGGAGTTGTTGGATGGATAGTAGGCGGTGGCGGTTACGTTAGAGAAAGCCTCCTCTCTTATTATAGGAGCTTCTCCACTAAATCTAATATTAGATAAACCGATACATCCGTAGAATACATTTTCCCCTATCTCCGTAACGCTGTCGGGTATCTCTATGCCCGTGAGTGTTTCCTGATGGCTAAATGCCCCGGCTCCGATTTCTGTCAATGTACTCGGCAGATTG
>CADCPK010000110.1 GCA_902803215.1 uncultured Lachnospiraceae bacterium | reverse complement strand
CTGTGGTGGGTATAGCGCAGTTGGTTAGCGCGCCAGATTGTGGCTCTGGAGGCCCAGGGTTCGAATCCCTGTACCCACCCTTCCCTTTTGGGCTATCGCCAAGCGGTAAGGCACAGCACTTTGACTGCTGCATTCGCTGGTTCGAATCCAGCTAGCCCAGTCTTTATGGAGCATTAGCTCAGGTGGTAGAGCACTTGACTTTTAATCAAGTTGTCCGGGGTTCGAGCCCCCGATGCTTCACGAACAGCGGAAAGTTCATCTTTCCGCTTTTTTCATACCCAAGCGGCCGTGGCGGAATTGGCAGACGCGCCGGATTTAGGTTCCGGTGTCCCCGACGTGCAGGTTCAAGTCCTGTCGGCCGCATTGAACAGTGAGTCACGGGAACGTTTTTCAATGAGTACATGGGGACGTTTCTGAATGACTCATTTTTATTTGCCAAAATGAGTCATTCAGAAATGATATGCTACCCCAAGTACTCATGACTCAAAGCACACAAGAAAGGTTGCTCCAACAATGGATAACATCCTGCTCTCTCTATATCCTGTAATTTTCTTTCTTGTCGTTCTTTTTCATGCCGGACCCCGCCTCAAAGCCGTAGGATCCGAGGACTTTCTGAGTATCAGGCAAACAGGGGCTGTTCAGTCAGCCGCCTGCATTGGTGTCATTCTGCACCACCTTTCTCAGCAGGTGACAAATTACGGCAGCCTTGACAAAGGCCTTATCACGGGTTTCAGCTATGCAGGAATATTGTTTACCGCCCTGTTCTTTTTCTTCTCCGGCTATGGCCTCATGGTCAGCCTCCAAAACCGGACTGATTACCTCAACACTTTCCTTCAAAAAAGACTTCCCACCGTTCTGATTCCGTTTTGGATGTGCAATACCATTATCTTACTTTCAAATCGCTTAATCTATGGGGTAAGATACAGCTTTGATCAAATCATTCGTTACATTTCAGGCATCGACCTGGTCAACGGCAATGGCTGGTTCATTATAGAAATCGTGATCATTTATATTCTGTTCTTTGCATTGTTCTCTACGATCAGTAACCGCGACATTGCGCTTGTCCTGCTAACCATGGCAGTGTTTGTCCTTATCGCATATGGTTTCTTTTCCGGTCATGATCCGAAAAACGAACAGTGGTTTAAGGGGGAATGGTGGTATAATTCCACGATAACCTTTGTTCTCGGTTTATGGTACGCGAGATTCAAAAATAAACTCAGCAGATTTTTCTCCCTTCATTATCGTACCATGGCAGTGCTTTTTTCCCTGCTGTTCATCGCCCTGTTCCAATTTTCTGTTTACTGCATCAGGCATTTTGGATATTATTATTACCTCTCAGTATCTGTCGGAAGAAAGTACGCCTGCGTCACATTGATCTCTCAATCGGCCGCTTGCATCGTATTTGTTATATGGCTGATTCTTCTCCTGATGAAAATCGCATTAGGGAACCGGGTATTGGACTCACTGAGCAAAATACGCCTGCCGTTGTTCCTTCTTCACGGGTATTTTGTAAGTACGGTATTCGGCAATATAAAGATGCATGCATTTTTCAGATTCGGTGCCGTGATCATCAGCAGCATTTTGACAGCCTCCGCTGTTTCCCCTTTATCCGCATATCTTGTAAAAAAAGTATCCGGGATTTTTATGCCAAAGAAAAAGACGCGCGGAACTCTTGAGTGGGAAGCTTCTATACGCACCCGCAGAAAACGGCTTCGTATCGTAAAGATCATTGCTGTTTTGGCTGCATCGCTGCTTTTGTGTGGGCTGATGTTCCGGGTGCTCGATTATACTGTTCTGTCCCAAAAGCGATATCTTGAAGAATCTGCTGCCTTAAAAAACGCCTCTGTCGGCGACCGTGTTCTATGGGGACGATTTGAGACGGACCCGGGACACCTCGGAAAAGAACGTCTCTGCTGGATCGTGATAAACAAGGAAGAAGACTTTATAACTCTTCTAGCCGAGAAAGGCATCGCGGGAGGAGTCTATCATCATAAGCATCAGGAAATCTCGTGGGAGAATTGTGATCTGAGGAAACACCTTAATTCAGATGTATTTACCGGAATGTTCAGCAAGTACGAAGCCGCTGATATCGTGCCGCAAAATGGCGATATACTCAGTCTTCTCACTGTCGATGAAGCTGAGTCTTTCTTCGATTCCGACAAAGATCGTGAACTCGCCATCACCGAAAAAGCCCGCCGGGACGGCACAAATACCAATGTGATGAGCTACCATAACTACTGGGGCGTAAAAGGATATTCCTCTTCATGGTGGTGGCTGCGCGGAGAAACCGGCAGATCAGATATTTGCGCACCGATCGTGACGGTTGACGGAACGATATCCCAAGAGGAAAAAGCAGTCAACAAGCCGAATGGGGCTATCCGGCCGGTGATCCGGGTGAAAATGCAGTGAGTCACGGGCACACCGGGACTGCAGGACGTTTCTTCCCTTTCAGCATCTCGGGAGAATCATCCGGAACATATTTCATTGTATGTACTTCCTAACAGCTTCCATGGAGCAAGCTCCGCATACGGATACCATCTTACTTCCTCTATATTATAATGATTTGCTTCCGTTTTCAATTTGATATATATACTTCCTCTGATATCTGTCACGGAATCGTCTGTCTTCTTTTTTATCAGGGATATGCTGAGAAAAGCCTCTGCCGTTCCCTCATCCACGCATATGGATATGACCGGAGATGTTGCCAAAACGCAGGAACAATACTCAAGGATTTCTCCCATATACTCTGAAAACTCTTCATACAGACCGTCACCGGTTTCACACCCGCAGCTTTCCGCATCCGGGAACTGCTCTCTGTTATACCGGTCAAACAGACCCACAAGTCGATTCCGCAGATACAGCACTTTCTCGGTATAAGCACACGCAGATCTGTCCGGCAACGGATAGAGCTTCGGTACCGTGTTCAACCATGCTCCCGGCTTCTCTCTGTAAGCGGCAAGATTCTGATCGGGTGTTTCCTGCATCGGCTCAAATTCAATAAGCTTCTTCCACGAAAGGCGTTTGATCCGCCAAACACCGTCCTCTTTCACGTATTCATTATCAAAACGGCCGATACACCAGCCCGTTTTTCCGCCTTCAATGACCGTCTTTGTCATCGTGGTAAACCGGCCGACCGCTCTGTTCTCATCGCCGGCCGGTTCTACAAACTGTGTCGCAGGGAGATCTGCCCGCAGAAATCCCCCGGCTTTCTGTGTTTTCTTCTGCATTCCGTCGAAAAAAGCACGGATCCCTTCCTGTCCGGATCCTTCACCTTCACCTTCCCAGCTGACCGAAACCTCTTCCGAACCTGCAAAGACACGTTCCGGAATTTTGTCTATCTCTCCGTTTTCCCATAGCAGAAGGAATATACTCTGTGCAAACTGCACACCGTAGCATGTTCCTCCACCGGGACCTGCTTCGCAGAAAGAAGGAGCCTCTGCCACGTCTTCATCTACAGGAAAGACACCTTTTGCTTCTTCACAGTAGAAAGAAGTCTCTGCTGTATTTTTCTCCTCATGCATTTCTTTGCTCAAGTTCGCGTTCAGCACCTGCAGCTTCGTTCTCTCATCCCTGCCCCAGTAAGGATGCACGATCGTGTTCATCTCATGTCGAGTTGCGACGGTATCATCGTCGCACGCATCCCACTTCCAGATGCACTGCCCCAGCAAAAACTGTGCCTGCAGCTGCTTGATCTTATACACACTGCCTTCCTTCTCAAAGATATCCTTCCACAATTCCAGGGAAGAGATCACATCATAAGGCGGAGTAAACAGTTCCGGGTCAAGGCTCAGGACCAGATAACCAAAGGTGGGAAAAATCCCCCTGATCTTGCCATCGCTGCCGCTCTTCTTCACAAACGGTGTGCAGATCTGCCATCCGGTGTGAAAGCTGTCCTCCCGTGGAGATACATTAGATATCGTCTCCGATCGTTCCTGCATGGATGAGGGCGCCTGCTTTTTCCTTCATAGCGTCGGAAAGATAATCGGTCATGGGCTGAATCAGACCCTGGTTTGCCAGCATGGCGGGTGTGGTAAGAAGACCCGACTGAACAAGGTCTATCTTCTCATTGGATGCTGCCATAAGCGGAAGCTTTGTCATCATCTCACTGATGGGAACCGTCACAAAATGTACTCTTACGCCTACTTCGGGAACGCTGATCTCGTTGACTGCGTCTTCAACTTCCTGAAGATCCACATCGTCAAATCCGTATGTGATGATCTCCATGTTCATGTCATAAGCATCCTCGGCGTATACGCTCACTGATCCTGCCAGAAGGCCGATGCTCATGATACCTGTCATTAAACCTGCCAGTACTCTTCTTTTCATTTTTAGACCTCTCTTTCTATTTTTATAGCTTCTGCCTATAAAAAACCATTTATTAACCCTTGACCGCTCCCATGGTGATACCTTTTACGAAATAATCCTGGAAGAACGGATAGATGATCAGGATCGGAATGATACCGATGACCGCTGCCGCCATTCTTGACGTATTGGCCGGCATCTGCATAGCCGCACCGCCGCCTCCCTGCATCAGGTATTTGGCGTTTTCGTTGATGGCATTCAGGATGTTCTGAATTCCGTACAGTTGCTGGTTATCGATATAGTACAGACCGTTCTGCCAGTCATTCCAGTAGGCCACACCCACCATCAAGCCGACTGTTGCGATGATCGGTTTGGAAAGCGGGAATACGATCCTTGTAAAAATTCCCACCTCAGAGCAGCCGTCGATGCGTGCTGCCTCAAGCAGCTCCTCCGGTATGTTGGATGAAAAATAGTTGCGGACCATGATAATGTAAAACGCATTGGTCAGCAGGTTCGGTACCATCAGTGCAAACAGTGTGTTCTTGATATGGAAGGTCTGCGAATACATGATGTATGTGGAAACCAGACCACCGTTGAACAGCATGGTAAACACGACATAAAAGTTAAAGAATCTTTTGAACGGAAGGCCCGGTCTGGAGAGCATATAGCTGAAAGCCATCGTGATGGCAATACACACCAGAGTACCACAGACCGTTACGATCAGTGTGATCAGGTAACCCCTTCCGAACAAAGCCGCCTTAGTGAGAAGGTATTTATAAGCATCTGTCGAAAGATGGCTCGGAATCAGTGAATAACCGTTCTTCACCGCGAAGGATTCCTCGGTAAAAGATGCGACAACCAGAAGATAAAACGGCAGTACGCACAGGATCGTCACGATGATGAGCACTACATGGGATAATGCCAGAAATTTTTTATGTCCTCTGTTCATCTTCCCACCTCCTTAGAACATTGCGTCTTCTTTGCTGACCTT
>CADCPK010000109.1 GCA_902803215.1 uncultured Lachnospiraceae bacterium | reverse complement strand
CGTAGTCCGGTTTTCGCACGCAGAAGGTAAAATTCAGGTTCCCCAGGTCATGATAAACAGCCCCTCCACCCGAGAGACGGCGGACAAAATATCCGCCGTCTTCTGTAAGTTTCTCTATGTTACATTCTTTGTAAGGGTTTTGATTTTTGCCGATCACGACAGTGTTTCGGTTCTGCCACAGGTAGAGGATACACTGACCTTTTTCTACATGAAATGTCAAATATTTCTCTATAGCCAGATTATGGTATGGGAGCAAGCAAATCTTTTTATTCTTCTCCCGATATATATTAAGCCTCGGATTATGATATGGCATGGAGTACGTCTCCTTATATTTCTCTGATATTGATTTGTCGGAAAACAAGCTTCTCTTGTCCTTTGCCTGATACACATCCGACAGAAACATATTCCCTCATCCTTCTCGTGATTATCATTCGGACTGAAAATCCATCAACCCTCAAAAATCATACCGAATCACCGGCGTCCTCGCTGCCTGCACCTCATCCGGCCTGCGGATAGGTGTGCGGACCGGCTTCTCATGCATCGCTTCGGGATGCTGCACAGCTTCGTCATAAATGGAACGGAAGATCGCAATCGCCTCGTCCAGAGTCTCCTTGGTCTCGGTCTCCGTCGGCTCCACCATCAGCGCCTCGTGAACGATAAGCGGGAAGTACATCGTCGGCGGATGGATGCCGTGGTCGAGCATTGCCTTGGCCACATCCAGAGCGGACACGCCGGTCTTCTCTTTCAGCTCCTCCAGACAGATGACAAACTCGTGCATGCAGGTACGATCATAAGCCAACGGATAGATGTCCTTCAGCTTTTCTTTCATATAATTGGCATTCAATACTGCATTTTCAGCCGCCGCCGGCACTCCCTCACGACCGATCGAGAGGATGTACGCCAGCGCCTTCACCGCCACCAGGAAGTTTCCACCGAAAGAGCGCACGTTCCCGATGCTCTCCGGGCTTTCCTTCCCCGGCAGATACTTGGCCAGGAATGCCTTGCAGCCGCTCGGACCGCTTCCCGGACCGCCGCCGCCGTGAGGTGTCGAGAAGGTCTTGTGAAGATTCACATGTACTACATCAAAGCCCATATCGCCTGGCCGCGCGATGCCCATGACCGCGTTCAGATTGGCGCCGTCATAGTAGCAAAGGCCGCCTGCTTCGTGGACGATTCGCGTGATCTCGAGGATATTCGGGTCGAAAAGTCCCACGGTGTTGGGATTGGTCAGCATCAGACCGGCGGTATCTTCGCCGACAGCTGCTTTCAGTGCTTCCAGATCCACACAGCCCTTATCGTCCGAAGCGATGCTCACCACCTGAAAACCTGCCATCGCCGCACTGGCGGGGTTGGTTCCGTGGGCGGAATCGGGCACGATGATCTTTGTCCTTTTCAGGTCACCTTTCTCGCGATGATATGCCTTGATCAGCAGAAGGCCGGTGAATTCGCCATGTGCGCCGGCCGCGGGCTGAAGAGAAACCGCGTCCATGCCGGTGATCTCGCAGAGATATTTCTCCAGCGTGTCACATACTTCTTGGCAGCCTTTAACGGTACCTAAATCCTGCAGCGGGTGGATGCGGGTGAAGCCCGGAAGCGCCGCCGCTTCTTCGTTGATCTGCGGATTATATTTCATTGTGCACGAGCCGAGGGGATAAAAGCCGTCGTTTACGCCGTGAGTCTGCTTGGCCAGCTCGGTATAGTGGCGGTCCACTTCGGTCTCAGGCAGCTCGGGCAGTCTCAGTGCTGCTTCCCGCCCGGGCGCGTTCGGGATAACGACCGGTACGTCACATTCCGGAATATACTGTGTGCCTCTTCCGGCCCTGCTTCTTTCAAATATAAGCTTCATGCCCCGGTCACCTCCTTACAGATGGAAGCGAGCTTGTCCATCTCTTCTTTTGTGTTCATCTCGGTGGCGCACCAGAGGATCCTTCCGTCTCCCAGGGGAAGGCCGCCGAGGATTCCTGCTTCTGCCAAAGCGTCGAGGATTTTTTTATCGTCTTCACAGACGGTGACGAATTCGTGGAAGAATTCTTTGTCCGGGTAAGCCTGCGCAAGGCCTGCTTCCGCCAGAACTTTCTGCAGATAATGCGCCTTGGAAGTG
>CADCPK010000108.1 GCA_902803215.1 uncultured Lachnospiraceae bacterium | reverse complement strand
GTGCCTTCCTTGTCCGTTCAGGGTTTCATAGTTTCCCTGACCTTTTGACAGGATGATATTCGCCGAGTCCAGAGCGTTCTTTGCTTCCTCTGACAGCATTTCATATACAGTTCCGGCGACAGTGTTCCCGTTGGAAATCACCTGCGCTATCTGATCGATTCCTGAATATAAGGCATCTTCTTCGGCTGCATCGTTCAGCACTTCTCCGCCACGAACCATCACTTTTGCCTCGAGATGGGGAAACCGGCTCAGGAGCTGTTCGATAAACAGTTTATCCAGAACAATTTCACCGCAGTTATCAGCCAGCAGCAAAAAGCTCTTCGCGGTTTCACACTGTCGGATAAAGGAGTCCATCACTGTCTGATCGCGTTCCTGCAGTTCAGCCTGATCCAGCAGCTTCAGAAACTCATCGTCCTTCACAACGTTCATCGCGCCGAAATCGATATAGTTGCCGGCTCTGGCATAGCCCAATGCTGTTCTCAGCGGGTCGCTGGAAGCTTTGATTTTCTTTCGGATCGTATCTTCTATTTCAAGTACAAGGTCATTATATTTCCGTTTGATCTCCGCGTAGGGTTTATACGGGCCGAAATGTCTTTCATAAACTTTACGGAAAAGATAAACAAGATATGGCGCGGAATCATTCCCTGATCTGTTGTCGATGATTTCCCGGATCTCTTCCAGAAAGACTGGATCGTCCGATAGATGCCGCTGTTTATCAAGCAGGCACTCTGCGCAGCTTTCAATTACCCTCATTTTGTCCTCCGTCGCGTCAGGCAGTATCAAGTATTGCATTTGACTCTGCAGTAACTGTCACTCCGAGTTGTCAGAGGAATGGCCGTGCCTTTCCACTGCTCTTTCGGTACCTTTCCACTGCTCCTTTGGCAATGCAATGATTTCGGTATCGGATGTTTCGGTCAGATCAAACCGATAGACCATTACCTTGCGTTTTCCCTCATCATACATATTGTGCCATTTCGGCACTGCTGCGGTTTCCAGATATTGTCCGCCTGACAGCTGACATGTGCGTGAGGAAGCGATGTTATCCGGATCACAGGTAATGATCACGTAATTCAGATTGTGCTTTCGGGCCAGTTTCAGCAGAAGTTTGCATGCCTTTGCCGCATAATGGTGCCCTCGATAGGATTCGTCAATTCCATATCCGATGTTCCCGCCGATATACAGCCGTTCATTATGTCCGATCCGCAGATCACACTGACCTACCTTTGTTCCGTCCGGAAGACAGATGGAAAAGTAATAGGCAGGTACCCAGCCCTTCTCCGGCTGCGCGTCACACGTCCTGTCAAGGCGAAGAAGGATTTCTGAATTGCGCAGATCATCTGTTGGAAAGAATCCTGCATGCGCTTCATTTGTTTCTGCTTTGCCTGCCGGGCTTTCTCTTTTTCCTCCAAATACAGCAGATACGATATACTCAGTATTCTCCTCAACAGGCAGGGTGCCGTCTACCCGAATCACCGGACAATTCACTGTCTCCAACCATTTTTTCGTATAATCCTCTGGCCTGCTGTCCGTCAGGGAAAACCAGGCTGTTTCCTGATCGTACAGATCTCCTCCCGGCAGGATTCTTTTTCCAAACCTGCTGAAGGATCGTTTCCGGACACGCTGACTTCGAATAGCTTTAGGAACATCGATCAGCACAATATGATCCAGCGCAGCGATCAGCTTGTCACCGTAATCACCCTTTACTGCGGCAAAAACAAATCTGCTGTTGTTTTCAATCTTCTCTTCCAACAGCCGGACAACTTCTTCCTTACTCCTTGGACTGGAAAAGGCATATGTCTGATCCGCCTTCGGGAAGAACAGATCCTCATTGTCTATGAATTCATAACCTATGCGATCTGCAAGCATTCGACCCAGCGTGCTTTTTCCCGTCCCATTAAGACCACATATCAGGATTCCCAAGCAGTTACACTTCCTCCGTATAAAGATCTGATGTACCTTTTATTTTCGTTGGGTCAGATAAACATGACCATATAGTGTGGGAGCGTGATTTTTTCATCCACCCTGCCATTTTGCGTATTCGTCAGTTTATAAGCAAATGGAGGTCTGTAACGTGCAATGTATTGATTGAGGGACGGAGTTGAGCGATTTCC
>CADCPK010000107.1 GCA_902803215.1 uncultured Lachnospiraceae bacterium | reverse complement strand
CTTGTGCCTGCGCTCAGGCGCTTTACAAGGAGGTAAAATGATTTTTCACGCATTGCTGATCAAATATGCCGAGATCGCCATTAAGGGGAAAAACCGCTATATTTTTGAAGACGCACTGGTCAGCCGGATCAAACGCGCACTCAAAAGTGCCGAAGGACATTTTTCGGTCGAGAAGGAATCAGGGCGTATCTACGTGCATTGCCCGGAAGAATATGACTACGAGGATACCATCGAACGCCTCAAAAAAGTTTTCGGCATCGTCGAGATCTGCCCTGTCATGATCTTTGAGGATAACGGAATAGAAAAGATGGGAGAAGACGCGGTTTCCTACATGCGGCAGGTCCATCCCGGGTACAGCGGAACATTCAAGATCTTCACCAGACGTGCCAAAAAGAGCTTCCCGATGACTTCGATGGAAGTGAGTGCCGAGATCGGAGGAAAAATACTGGATGCGATGCCCGAGGCCTCTGTGGACGTGCATAACCCCGAGCTGGACATCCACATCGAGATCCGCGAAAGGATCTATATCTATTCGCTCTCGATCAAAGGACCGGGCGGAATGCCTGTCGGCACCGGCGGACGCGCCATGCTGCTCCTTTCCGGAGGCATCGACAGCCCGGTGGCCGGATATCTGATGTCAAAACGCGGTGTTGTACTCGACGCGGTATACTTCCATGCACCGCCCTATACGAGCGACAGAGCAAAGCAGAAAGTCGTGGACCTCGCAAAGATCGTCGCGGAATACAGCGGCCCGATCAGGCTGCATGTCGTCAACTTTACCGATATCCAGCTCTATATCTACGAAAAGTGCCCGCATGACGAGCTCACGATCATCATGCGCCGTTATATGATGAGGATAGCCGAGCATTTTGCCGAAAAATGCAGGTCCCTCGGACTGGTGACCGGGGAGAGCATCGGTCAGGTGGCCAGCCAGACTATGCGAAGCCTGGCGGCGACGAACGATGTATGTACCATGCCGGTATATCGTCCGGTCATCGCGTTCGACAAGCAGGAGATCGTGGAGATCGCGCGAAAGATAGGCACTTTTGACACTTCGGTGCTTCCCTATGAGGACTGCTGCACCATCTTTGTGGCAAAACACCCGGTGACCCAGCCGTCTGTCAAGGCCATGCGTGCGTCGGAAAAGAAGCTTTCCGAGAAGATCGATGAGCTGATGGCCGCTGCACTGGAAACGACAGAAGTGATCGAGATAGGAAAAGAGTAAAAAAAACGGCCCGCCAAAGGCGGGCCGACTGATGTTATAATTGAATGATCACTCTATGATATACTTGCCGATGACGTCAAGAACTTTTTCAAGCTCGCTTCCATCGGCATGGATGTTAAGATCGATAGATTTGGAGAGATCCAGGCTGAAGATACCCATGATGGATTTTGCATCGATCACGTATCTGCCGGATACCAGATCGAAATCGCAGTCAAATTTGCTGATCTCGTTTACAAATGCCTTGACTTTGTCGATGGAATTAAGAGAAATTTTTACAGTTTTCATATGATAAAAAGCCTCCTTATTTTATACTCTTTTAATCATTATTTGTGCTTTCGTGCTTATCATACTTGTACACGGGAGAAAAGTCAAGGAGGTTTTTTCGGAAAGGAGTTACAGGATAATAATGACACGCAAAGCATGTGTGCATAATCTCGGCTGCAAAGTAAACGCGTATGAGTCGCAGGCCATGCAGCAGCTGCTCACCGGGGCGGGATACGAGATCGTTCCGTTTGCCCCAGGAGCTGATGTCTATGTGATCAATACGTGCAGTGTCACGAATATCGCCGATCGAAAATCGAGGCAGATGCTCCATAAAGCAAAAAAGATGAACCCGGATGCCGTTGTGGTGGCAGCGGGATGCTATGTGCAGACCGGTTCGGAAAAACTCATAGAGGACGGTACCGTAGATCTGATCCTTGGCAACAACCGAAAACAGAATATCGTTGAGGCGCTCGATGAATTTTACCGAAGCCGGACTCCTTCCGCCGATATCATCGAGATCAACCGGACAAAAGAATACGAAAATCTGTCGATCAACGGAGATTCGGACAGGGCCAGAGCATTTGTGAAGGTTCAGGACGGATGCAATCAATTCTGCACTTACTGCATCATTCCCTATGCCAGAGGACGGGTAAGGAGCAGAACACCCGAGGATGTGCTTGAGGAGATAAAAGTTCTTGTCTCGGCAGGGTACAAAGAGATCGTTCTTACGGGGATCCACTTAAGCTCCTACGGAGTGGATTTTGCCGACCGGAAGGAAAGACTCCTCGACCTGATCAAAATGACGGCGGAGATACCGGGAGTCATGCGGATCCGCCTCGGTTCCCTCGAACCGGGAATCATCACCGAACAATTTGCCGCAGAATTGTCTAAGATCCCGCAGATCTGCCCGCATTTTCACCTCTCGCTGCAGAGCGGCTGCGATGCGACGCTCGAGCGTATGAATCGACGGTATCGGACAAAGGAGTATGCGGAAAAATGCGAAATTCTGAGAAGATATTTCGACAGGCCGGCGCTTACCACAGATATCATCACCGGTTTCCCGGGGGAGACCGAAGAAGAATTTGAGGCCTCCTACCGGTTTGTCTCCGATATTCGCTTCTTCGAGACGCATGTATTTCCCTATTCCCGAAGGAAAGGGACCAAAGCGGACAGAATGGACGGACAGCTCCCCGAGCACGTCAAAAAAGAGCGCAGCAACCGCCTTCTTAAGCTTGACAGCGAGAGAAGAAAGGAGTATGCTTCCTCCTTTATCGGATGCGAGGCAGAAGTGCTGATCGAAGAAGAAGTCACCTGTGAAGGACAGAGAATGCTCACGGGACACAGCAAAGAATACCTGAATATGCTGATCCCGTTCACGAAATCCGTCGCACCGGGCGACATAGTGAAGGTTCGGGCGTTAAGGTTCGCACAAGATTTACATTGTAATTTGGTCGGAACTATTATATGATGATAATAAGAGGTTTTAGGTAAAATTAAAAACGGAAAGGAAGTGAAAACCATGGCAGAAACCAATCTGGGCAGCACACAGTTTTTCAGCACCCGTCCCGAACAGGAGATGGAGGTCAAACAGGTCCTCGACCACGTATATAATGCGATGGAGGAAAAAGGATATAACCCGGTAAACCAGATCGTGGGGTATATCATGTCAGGAGATCCCACCTACATTACCAGCCACAAAGGCGCGCGCAGTATGATCATGAAGGTCGAGCGTGATGAGCTTGTGGAGGAGCTCCTTCAGGAGTATATAAAGAACAGGGAAAAAGAAGATGAATAGAATGATCGGGCTCGATTTCGGGTCGCGCACGGTGGGTGTGGCAGTCAGCGATCCTCTTCACATCACGGCACAGCCTGTCGAGACGATTTGGCGAAAACAGGAGAGTCATCTTCGTAAAACTCTGCAAAGGATCGAAGAACTGGTAAAAGAATATGAAGCGGATACGATCGTACTGGGATGTCCGATGAATATGAACGGTACAGCCGGAGAGCGCGTGACAAAGACGCAGGAGTTTCGTGATGCGCTGGAGCGAAGGCTTCCCGGGACGAAAGTACTGCTGCGTGATGAAAGACTCACTACCGCCCAGGCGGAAAAGGTGCTTATGGAAGGCGGAGTGAGGCGGGAAGACAGAAAGGAACATCTCGATTCGATGGCGGCCGTTCTCATTTTGCAGAACTATCTGGATTTCCTGGCGATCAACAAGGAAAAAATTTGAGTATGGAAAAAATAACGTTTGTGACAGATGAAGGCGAGGCGGCAGAATTTTACGTAGAAGAGCAGACTACGATCGGAGGTATCTCTTATCTTCTTGTTTCCGATTCGTTGGACGACGAGGCGTCAGCGTATATTTTGAAGGACGTTTCGGCATCCAGCAGCTCCGATGCCTGCTACGAGATGGTCGAAGACGAAGCCGAGCTTTTGGCAGTATCCCGTGTCTTCCGGGAAATGATGGACGACGTGGACCTGGATTATTGAATTCCCGATCCGGCACGTGTCCCGTATAATATGAACATGATACAGGCGGAAGGATCCCTCCGCTTTTTCGTGATGCATGGAGGTGCATTATTTGACAGAATATTTCAAGAAAAACAGATTTGACAAAAAGAATAAACATTTCAGCAAGAACAATCGCCGCAATGCGGCTGAAAATAATAAGGCGGCCGGTCAGGCAAAGGATCCCGCCGGCAGCAGGCCGGGAGCATTCAAATTCCGCAGCCGTAAAACAAAAACAGAAGAGCAGAAGAACACCCCCGTTTCCGGAAGTGTGTTTAAGGCGACAGGCCGTAACGATATACTGAAAAGAGAATTTAAAGGAACCGTAAAAGCACAGAGCAGACCGGCGGCTCCCGAGAAGAGAAACAGCTATGCAGCTGCTCCGCAAAAGAAAGAGACACAGAAGAAGAGCACTTTGGTACCCGTCAATGTTTCCGTACCCAAAAAGAGCGGATCCCGCGGTGGAAAGCTCAAGATCATACCGCTCGGCGGCCTTGAGCAGATCGGAATGAACATCACCGCTTTTGAATATGAAGACAGCATCGTGGTCGTTGACTGCGGCCTTTCGTTCCCCGAAGACGATATGCTCGGCATCGATCTGGTGATACCGGATGTCACTTACCTGAAAGAGAACATCTCCAAAGTAAAGGGCTTTGTCATCACCCACGGACACGAAGATCATATCGGTGCTCTCCCGTATGTCCTGCGGGATATAAAAGTCCCGATCTATTCCACAAGGCTTACCCTGGCACTTATTGCCAATAAACTGAAAGAGCATAATCTGGAAAAGACGACAAAACTGAAAGAAGTGCGGCACGGACAGGTGATCAACCTGGGCTGTTTTGCGATAGAATTTATTAAGACGAATCACAGTATCCAGGATGCTTCGGCGCTGGCGATCTATTCTCCCGCCGGCATTGTTGTGCATACCGGGGACTTCAAGGTAGACTACACGCCGGTATTCGGCGATGCGATCGATCTTCAGCGCTTTGCGGAGATCGGCAAGAAAGGTGTCCTGGCTCTGATGTGCGACAGCACAAACGCCGAGCGTCCGGGCTTTACCATGTCCGAACGTACGGTGGGACGCGTGTTTGACAACCTGTTTAACGAGCATAAGACGTCGAGGATCATCATCGCAACGTTCGCTTCCAACGTCGACCGTGTGCAGCAGATCATCAACACAGCCTATCGATTCGGCAGAAAAGTGGCTGTAGAAGGCCGCAGTATGGTCAATGTAATATCGACGGCGGCCGAACTGGGCTACTTACGTATTCCCGATCAGACACTGATCGAGATCGACCATGTGAAAGATTATCCCGATGAGCAGGTCGTACTGATCACCACAGGAAGCCAGGGTGAGTCGATGGCTGCCCTTTCCAGAATGGCGGCAAATATCCATCGTAAGATCACGATCAAACCGAATGATACGATCATTTTCAGCTCTCATCCGATTCCCGGAAACGAGAAGGCTGTATCAAAAGTTATCAATGAACTCACGATGAAAGGTGCGAAGGTCATCTTCCAGGATGCGCACGTTTCGGGACATGCCTGTCAGGAAGAGATCAAACTGATCTACTCGCTTGTCAGGCCGAAATACGCGATACCTGTTCACGGAGAGTATCGTCATCTGACGGCACAGAAGCATGTGGTCGAGGATCTGGGTATCCCGAAAGAGAATATATTCATCCTTGCCTCCGGCAACGTTCTGGAGATCAGCGACAAATCAGCCGCGATCACCGGCTCGGTTCAGACAGGCGCGATCCTCGTCGATGGACTCGGAGTGGGAGATGTCGGCAACGTCGTTCTTCGCGACAGGCAGCATCTGGCCGAGGACGGTATCATTATCATCGTATTGACGCTGGAAAAACACAGTAACGTAGTACTTTCGGGGCCTGACATTGTATCGAGAGGATTCGTCTATGTCAAAGAATCCGAGGATCTTATGGAACATGCCCGTGAGACGGTTGAAGATGCCATGGACCGCTGCATAGACAGAGGGATCACCGACTGGAGCAGGATCAAGGGCGAGCTGAAGGACAGCCTGAGCAGCTATGTCTGGAAGCGAACAAAGAGAAGTCCGATGATCCTTCCTATTATAATGGAGGCATGAAAATGAACCGAATTGAGGAGCTGACGGAGGAACTCCTGAACGCTATTAAAGAGAGCGATATCTATAAGGATTATCTCAGAGAACAGTACAAGCTTCAGCAGGACCCTGAGCTGATGGAGAGGGTCGACCGGTACCGGACAAGCAACTTCAGAATGCAGCAGGATGCCAGCCGGGATCACTTTACATTGGCCGATCAGGTATCTCAGGAGCTTTCGGAGCTTCGTAAGATCCCTGAAGTCAACGCATATTTGGATTCGGAACTGGCGATCTGCAGGGAGCTTCAGAAGGTGTGCCGCACGCTGATAGGCGGAGTGGATATCATAGTTCCTGAATTGTAAATCGATGATCGCACACACTACACCCGGCATCTCTGCAGAACGCCGGCATTACGGAGGAAATCCTTATGAGCAGTATAAGGGAAAAAGCAGGGAAAATAAGCCTGTTCATCGCGGGAAGCGCTTTTCGTGCGGCGCTGACCGTGCTGATCGTGGTGCTGCTGATCTGGCTTGGCAGGACCGCCTACGATTTTGGATATCAGGTGTTCAATGAGCGGGCGATGGATCCGGATCAGGCAAAAGAAGTCACTGTTGTGATCCCGGAAGGAAGCTCGGTATATCAGATAGGAAAGATACTGAAGAGTAAAGGCCTCATTGAAAACGAATATGTCTTTGTCGTGCAGGAAATGATATCCAATTATCACGGAGAGCTGAGACCGGGGACTTATTCGTTCACCACGGCCTTCACTCCGACAAAGATCATACGAAAGCTGGCCGGAGACGAGGAACTTGAAGGGACCGACGGCTGATGATCACAGACGAAAGAATGCGTACGTATATACGCTCGCTGGACGACGGCAACACTCCTTTTCTTGAAGAGCTCTATCGCAGGGCAAGGAAGGACGATGTGCCGGTTATACGAAGAGACACGCAAAATGTCCTGAAAACGATCCTTAAGCTGAAAAGACCAAAGAATATACTGGAGGTGGGGACAGCCATAGGCTTCTCCACACTTCTTATTTGTGAGTACGGTCCGAAGGATCTGCACATTACGACGATAGAAAACTTTGAAAAGAGGATCGCCGCCGCGAAGGAAAACTTCAGAGCATGCGGAATGGAAAATCGTATTACGCTGCTGGAAGGCGATGCGGGAAAGATCCTCAAAGAGCTCAGCGGTCCATATGACATGATCTTCATGGATGCGGCAAAAGGGCAGTACATTCACTGGCTGGAGGATGTAAAGAGGCTTCTTGCTCCTTCGGGCATCCTTTTGTCAGACAATGTCCTGCAGGAAGGGGATATCATCGAGTCACGGTATCTGGTGGAACGCAGGAACCGTACAATCCACAGGAGGATGAGAGATTATCTCACAGAGCTTACACACAGTAAGGATCTTACCACATCGATCCTGTGCGTGGGAGACGGACTTTCGCTGAGTGTTAAAAATGATGAAACGGAGTAGAAAATGAAGAAGGCTGAGCTGCTGGTGCCTGCAGGAAGCCTCGAGGTTCTGAAGATCGCGGTGATCTACGGCGCCGATGCGGTTTATATCGGGGGCGAATCGTTCGGACTTCGGGCAAAGGCACACAATTTTGACAAAGAAGAGATGGCAGAGGGCATACGTTTTGCACATGAGCATGGCGTGAAAGTGTATGTGACGGTGAATATCTTTGCCCATAACAGAGATCTCGAGGGGATCAGAGAATATCTGGCCGAGCTTAAGGTGACAAGGCCGGACGCGCTGATCATCTCCGATCCGGCGGTGTTTACCATGGCAAGGGAGATCTGTCCCGAGATCGATATTCACATCAGTACCCAGTCGAACAATACAAACTACGAAACATTTCTGTTCTGGTACAGACTCGGGGCGAAGAGGATCGTGACGGCCCGTGAGCTTTCCCTCGAAGAGATCCGCGAGATCCGTGCCCATATACCGGATGACCTGGAGATCGAAACGTTCGTCCACGGCGCCATGTGCATTTCCTATTCCGGAAGGTGTCTTCTCAGCAATTATTTTACCGGAAGAGATGCCAATCAGGGAGCATGCACGCACCCCTGCCGGTGGAAGTATGCCGTCGTCGAAGAGACAAGGCCCGGGGAATATATGCCGGTATACGAGAATGAACGGGGCACATATATCTTTAACTCAAAGGATCTGTGCATGATCGACCATCTGGACGATGTGTTATCCGCAGGCGTGGACAGCCTGAAGATCGAGGGGCGGATGAAGACGGCGCTGTATGTTGCGACCGTTGCAAGAACATACCGAAAAGCGCTAGATGATCTTTACCGTGACCCGAAGATTTACAGAGAAAACATGGAGTGGTATCAGGATCAGATATCAAACTGTACTTACCGGCAGTTTACCACAGGCTTCTTTTACGGAAAGCCCGATTCGGACAGCCAGATCTATGACAGCAATACATACATTAAGGAATACACCTACCTCGGTTTTGCAGAGGAGATCACGCCCGAAGGACTCGTCAGGATCACGCAGCGCAACAAGTTTACGCGGGGAGAGACGATCGAAGTGATGAAACCCGACGGCCGCAACATACAGACCGTGGCAGAAGCAATTTACGATGAGGAAGGCAGTGAAATGGAAAGCGCGCCGCATCCGCAGCAGAAACTGTACGTCAGACTGAATACGGATGTCGATCGATATGACATTCTGAGAAGAGCCGAACAGAAGGTACAGTGAAACGCGATGCGTATTACGTAAAGGGTGGGAAGATTTGAAAACGAGAATTAACCAGCTGCTCAGGGGAGAATTTGAATACGAGACGCCGGAACTGCTGTTTTCGCAGGACAAGGTCTATGTGACTGTGCGCCCCGGCGAGACCGCAAAGGGAGAGGTCTACCTGGGAACGGACGAAGACAGAAAGATACGTGGCTACATCACTTCGTCCGACCGCAGACTTGTCCCGGGTTTTTCTTCATTTTCGGGGACAACGATCCGCCTGCCCTACGGCGTGGACGCGATCGGGCTGGAGCCCGGAGAAAAGAGGACGGAGTGGCTCTGTTTTACGACGTCCATCGGAGAGTACAGGCTTCCGTTTGTGATCGAGACTGCACGGGAAAAAGCAGATACGTCGTCGGGAGAGATCACTTCACTCACGGAATTCGCCGAACTGGCAAGACAGGACTTCAGAGAAGCGCACCGCGTATTTACCTCTCCGGGGTTCAAAAACCTTCTGAAAACATGTAAAGGATCGGAACTTGCTGCCTATGCCGCCCTTACCGAAGCGCCGGTGACTTACCGGAATGTGGAAGAATTCCTGGTGTCGCTCGGGCTGAAAGAAAAAGTGGAGATCTCCCTTTCGGATTACAGAAGAGAACTGTACGAAGTCTCCGAGACCGTATCGGATTCTGTCACGATAACCAGAAGCGGATGGGGACATCTGAGGCTCGAGATCGAGACGGAAGGCGACTTTATCGAAGGGGTCAGGAGCATCGTTTCCGACGATGATTTCATCGGAAGCACATACACGCTGGATTATGTGATCAACCGCGATAAACTGGGTAAAGGAAACCGGTTTGGCAAGATCAGGATCAACAGCGCTTATCAGACACTGACCTTCGAGATAGAAGCATCGCGTGATATAAAAGCCGGCCCGGATGTCCGTATGTCCGAGAAGAAGCGCCGGCTGGGCATATACAAGGATTACATCGATTACCGCACGGGAAAAGCCGATATCTCGGCATGGATCGTGGGCAGCCGTTACGAGCTGAACCGGCTGAAAGAAGCGGGATGCGATTATTCCGAATACATATTATATGAAAGCTATCTGCTCCTGCAGGAAGGGAAGATCGCGGAAGCAAAGGATATGCTGGTCAGATTCCGTGACAGGTCCTACGCAAAGGAGGATCTGGAGATAGCCGGAGTATATCTCTATCTTTGCACGGTTTCCGGCCTGTACAAGGACAGGCAGGGAGCCCTGCAGAGGATTCGAGGCTTTTACAGACAGAAGGAGGACAGCCTGTGGCTGCTTCTCATCCTGATCACTTTTGACCCCGAGTTTACGTCTTCGCCTTCGGCTGCGCTCACTGCGCTGGAGAATCTTTTTAACCGGGGAGTACGAAGCCCGCTCATGTACCTTGCGGCTCTCGACCGCATACGCAAGGATGAAAGCCTGCTCAGACGTCTGAACATATTCTGGACGCAGGTGTTTTTGTTCGGCGTTCGCTATGACTATCTTACCGAAGAGCTGGCCATGCGTTTTGCCTATCTCAGCGGTTATGAACGGCAGTACAGCGAATGTCTGTACCGGGCTCTTTCGGGGTCGTACCGGCTGTATCCGTCGGATGACACGCTGGAGGCGATCTGCCGCCACATTATGATCGATAATCCGCGCAGGCGCGACTATTTTCAGTGGTACGACCTGGCGGTACATAAAGGGATCCGGCTTACAAGGCTGTACGAGTATTATATGGAAACACTGGATATCTCGTATCGAAAGCCTCTTCCCAGGCCGGTCCTCATGTATTTCAACTACAATAACAGCAGCATGGGGGATGCCCGAAAAGCATATATCTATGCCACGGTGACCGAGAACCGCGAAGCCGATCCGGCTTCCTTCAGCGCTTATCGCGAAGCGATGGATGAGTTTGCCCGTGACCGTCTGGCAGAACGAAAGATCAGCGAAGATATGACGATCCTTTACCGGAACTTCATCCCGGTGCCCGAAAAGCAGGAAGAAGCGGAGGATATGGCTTCGATCTGCTTCTGCAGACGGCTGTACTGCGACGACAGGAATATGCGTACGGTGATCGTAAGACACAGACAGCTGGTTCGAGAGGAAGTTTATCCGCTTGTCCGTGGTGTGTGTTATCCAAAGATCTACACAAAGGATGCGGCGGTTCTCTTTGCAGACTTCAGACAGAGGCGCAGTGCCACGTCGAAAGACTACAGCATGAATACGCTTCTGGACGACCGGCTTCTGGTTCCCCGTATTCTCTCGATGGGAGTCGAGACTCCCGGACTTTTGCTTTCGTACTGTGAATCTCATGAGATCACGGATAAGAACCTTAAATACTTCAGGTCGGTGGTGAATTCTGACGAATTTACCGACGATTACCGGAACGAGATACGAAAGAGGATCCTTAAGTTCTACAGGAGCGATATGCGGGGCGAGAGCATGGACCTGCGCCTTAAAGAGATGGACCTCAGAGCGTACGCGACAGTGGACCGCAGGACATTGCTGGAAGTGCTGGTCATGCGCGGGCATTATACCGAGGCGTATCAAATCGTAGAAGAATTCGGCACCGAAGGGCTGGACGCATCCATGCTCCTGAGGCTGACAAGCCGCATGATCCTTAAATCGGAGATGAAAGAGGACGAAGAGCTGGTTGCTCTTGCCTCCGAAGTGTACAAGAACGGCACCTACGATGAGCTGATCCTCAAGTATCTGATGGAGCATCGCTTTGGTCCCGTGGACGACCTGATCCGCATCATGAAGAGCGCAAGGGGATTCGATCTGGATACTTACTCTTTTGAGGAGAAGATCCTCAGCCTTCTCATGCTGACGCAGGATTACCGCAAAGAAGGAGAGTCCATCCTGGAGCACTACGCAGAGATGGCCGGCAAGGAGAGAATCATCGGTGCCTATCTGACGCAGCTGTCCTACGGATATCTGGTCAAAGATTACAATATCACGCCGTACACGCGAAAAATCCTCGAAAGATCGCTCCGATATAAATGGCCTGTGGACCGCATCTGCAGATATGCGCTTCTCAAGGCCCTCGTGCGAGAGAAAGATCCGCGCGGGCGATATGACGGACTCAAAAAGGAACTTGTGGAGGAATGCAGGAAGAGAGGATACATTTTCTCGTTCTTCCGGCGTCTGCCCGAATCCCTGCTGAGCCTGTATCAGCTGGACGACAAGACCTTTGTAGAGTGCCACGCCGATCCGAAGGCAAAAGTAACGCTCTATTATCTGCACGAATCCGGACTGACTCCCGAGACCGAATACCGGTCCAAGCCGGTGCCGCTTATGTACGAAGGCATTTTCTCCTCCGTCTTTACGCTTTTCTATGGAGAGACACTCAAATATTATTTTGAGATCGAGGAGAACGGCACCATAAGGAAGATCGGGGAGCGCACCATCAGGATGAACAAGGCAGAGAGCGGGAAGAGCAGCAAGTATCACATGATCAACCGTCTTCTCGCAAGTCATATGCTGGGGAAGGATAAGGAGACCGTCACGGGCCTCAGGCAGTATCTGAGACAGCAGCAGTACGTGGAACAGATGTTTGTACCGGAAAAGGCAGAGAAGCCTGCCCATGCCGAGAAAGAAGGAAAACGATGAACGAAGTTAGAAATCTGCTCATCGGTATCGATTTCGGAAAAGAGAATACACAGATCTGCTGCTATGATCGCAAAGCGGATGAACCCCGGTCACTTTCCGTCAAAGCGGGGGACGGATCTTATGAGATCGCGACGAACCTTGCCAAAAGGCCGGACAGTGCAGACTATATGATCGGGATCTCTGCGCAGCAGGCTGAGGAAGGCGGCACATCCTGCGTAAAAGACCTCTATGAGGTTTCCGGAAAAGAAGATAAGATCCGCATCGGGGATGAAGAAAAAGAACCGTGGGAACTTACCGCCCTGTTTTTGAAAGGCGTGCTGCGCTACCTGGGCGTCGCCGATCCGGTAAAAAATACTTCTGCGCTTGCCATCGCCGCGGCCGAGCTCACACCTTCGCGTGTCGAGAATCTGAAGAGGGCCTGCGCGCATCTGGGGTTTGGCGGGAAAAAGCTGATCCTTCTGGACTATGACGAAAGCTTTTTCTATTATGCAATGACGCAGAGAAAAGAACCGGTGAGCCGCAGCGTCGCATGGTTCCGCTTTATCGGAAACATAGTGGAATATCGAAGAATGACGGTCCGCAATGACCTTAAACCGATCAGGGTGACGATGGACGAACCGGTAAGGACGGACCTGCCGGCGGAAAACGAAGCCAGAGACGAAGCTTTTGCCATCTTCATCCAGAAGACACTCGGACAGGAGATGTTCTCGAGCATACAGATCACCGGAGAAGGATTTGATCAGAATGTGCTTCCCCGGTCGATCCGAATACTCTGCTTCGGCAAACGCAAAGTATATTTTGGCAATAATCTGTATGCGAGAGGTGCATGTGCCGCCGCCAAAGAGCGGACGGAGAACCACGATCTCAAAAACTTCCGGTTTATCAGCCCATCCATCATAAACAACAACGTGGGGATGGAGATGAGGATCATGGGGTCTCCGACATATCATCCGATCATCAGAAGCGGCAGCAACTGGTACGAATGCGAGTCCTCCTGCGAGCTGATCCTTGACGATATGGACGAGCTGATCTTCGAAGTGGAGTCTCCCGGAGAACCCGAGAAGAAAAGAGTCGCCATGAAGCTGCCCGGACTTCCTTCACGCCCGCCGCGGACGACCAGACTTCTTCTGGAGATGAAATATGTATCCCGGGAAGAGTGCCGTATCAGAGTAACCGATCTCGGCTTCGGCGAGATGTTCCCGTCCTCGAAAAAGGTATGGACGGAGACGGTCAGATGGTAAGGGGGAGGTGAAGCGCGTGGGGACATACATTTTGTGTCAGACGAAAAGAGCGGAGAAGCCGTACTATCTTGTGCCTGTCAGGATGAATATCTATTCGCTGGAGGAGCTGTGCTACTTTCTGGTCAATAATCTGTACCTGGTGGACGGGAGTGTGTTCAATGACGATCTGTCCGACTGGCTGGATAAAGAGCTTCAGCTTCCGGCGCTTGCGGCAAGGCTTCGCCCGAAATACGGCAAGTTTGCCGACTTGCAGGAGCTGATCTATCCCATCCTCAAAGAGATCAATTATCTTACGTACGAGGAGATGAAGAGCTTCAACGCAAAGATCGTCACTTACAATACCGAGTCTTCCTCCGTGAGGACTCGAAAGAAAGCGGATTTGCTTGCGGAGAACGGTATTCTGGTGGAGGCGATTCAGGTATACCGGGAGCTTCTGCAGAAGATCGAAAGATCGGAGCCCGGCAAGGATCTTCCCGAATCCGACTTTTCGATCACACCGGTACTGCAGCACAATCTGGGTTGTGCGTGGGCAAGGCTTTTCCGTATGGACAAAGCGGCCGAATGCTTTTGGGAAGCTTACAGGTGGACGGGCAGCGACGAAGATCTGATCACCTACCTTCTTGCTTTCCGCAGCATAAAGACACCGCTCGAATATCAGAGCAGGCTCACGGAGCTTTCCGTGGAAGATGAAGTTAAAAAAATGATTCAGGATAAACTCGAAGAATTCCGGCGCAGACCCGAGCCGCAGGTATATCCCCGCGACATCGACGAGCTGCTTACGGGACTCACCGCGGATTATCACAGAAGCACGGGGTCGTAAAAAACGGCCCCTTTTGCTATGTTTTCAGGCGTATTTCTAACATTTTCAGGCAACTTTCCGGTTGCTTTTCCATTTCCGGTGTTATATAATTCAGGCGTATGTGTATCTGTTCAGGACTGAACAGATACGAGCAAAAATCCATGCGAATCGCCTCCGGCGATGGGATTTTTGCTTGTTGAATCATGTTCGTACGGCCTTAGCAG
>CADCPK010000106.1 GCA_902803215.1 uncultured Lachnospiraceae bacterium | reverse complement strand
GGAATTTCTTTCCGCCGGTAATTCTTATCACATTTCCAAAGACATACGCATGCCGCAGAAAGCTTTACCTACGGCAGAGCCGAGTCCGTCACCGACTCCCGAGCCCACGGCCACGCCTGCTCCGGAACCGATCGTTACTGAGTCTCACAATGAGTCGAAAACAGAATATATCGCCCGCGTCATTCAGGAAATGCCTCTTTCCGGTATGCCTGCGATCTTCGGATGTACAGCGGCCGCCGTCTGTCTGGCAGTCATTGCTTTTCTGCTGCTGCGGAGAAGAAGATCCGGAAAGAATAAAGAAGAAGAGAGAGACATCATGCCGGACATCCCGGATTTTGAAAACACAGAGATCTATGTGGAAAGGTCCGACGAGGGAGAAGAAGAATCGTTTGAGACACAGATGATGTTTGGCCGACCGGAGCCCGAAAAGAACATAACGGTGATCCTCACGGACACTTCCGATCGGGATAATGTACTGAAAACAAACATCTCGGATACGGTAACTCTGGGAAGCAGTGAAAAGCAGAACGCGCTTGTCCTGAAAAAAGACCCCACCGTATCCAGAACACATGCGAGACTGACGAACCGCGAAGGAAGAATACTGCTGGAAGATCTGGCTTCGACAAACGGAACCTGGCTCAATCGCTCAAAGGTAAAAGAGGCGCTGGAAATCAGGACAGGCGACCTGCTGCGATTCGGCAACACAGAGATGACCGTCCGTGTGGAAGCAGGAGAAGCAACATGAGAGAACGCAGTATATCCCGCAAAAAGTCCTCTGAGAGGGTAAGCCTGCTTACCGGTATGCTGGAAAACGAACTCAGCACGGATGATCTGAAAGAACCGCAGGAAAAGACGCACCGGACGGAAGTACACAGGTTAAGAGTGCGGATCCACGAAGAGGGAAAGATTAAAGCCGAGGACTTCGAGAACGTGGATTATATTCGGGCGGGAAGGGAACAGACCTCCGATATCCGTTTTACCAGCAGGTATTGCTCCAGAAGCCAGTTTGAGATCTTTGCCGGCGAAGACGGGTACTATATCAGAAATCTGGGGAGAACAAATCCTACCGTGATCATAAGGAACGGAAAAAAACGTGTGCTGACCGAGAGCCCCTGCCTTTTGCAGGACAGAGATATGCTTCTCATCGGAGACATCAGGCTCGAAGCGGAGATACTGTGGGAGGTGAAAGGATGGGAGTGATCCTTTCCGCGTATACCACGGAATCCTTCAGAGAATTTCTTCTCCCCGCCGAGAGCAATATAGATCATACGATAGTCCTTTCTCACGCAGTCTTTGGCCTTTCGGGAGACCTGAATATATTTCTCGACAATCTGTCGGGCACATGGAGGATATGCCCGTGTGACGGGTACAGCGTATTTGAAGGAACGGAAAAGAGCGATTCCCCGCTGCCTCTGAAAGAAGGAGACCTCTACCGCATAGTCACCGGAGAAGAAGAGGTGATAAGCCTGCTGGTGACAAAAATGGAGAATCCGGTGGTCCCTTACCGAAGGTATATGGCGGAACCGGGCAGAGAGATCCGCATAGGAAGAGATCCCGAATGCGATATAGTGTACAGCCGGCTGAACCTTGTAGCGAGAGAGCACGCAGTTCTCTGCATGTCGGAAGCAGGCGCAAAGATCATAAGCCGCAGCAGGAACGGGCTTTACATCAACAGCGAATTTGTCCGGACGGAAAGAGACCTGAAGTTCGGCGACAGTATAAATATTCTGGGACTCAGAATCCTTTATCTGGGCAGGTACATTGCCCTGTATGCGGGCGAAACAGGGGTATCGATAAAAGAAGGAATACTGCCTGCAGCAGCCTCGGATATCGCCGAAGACAGGAAAAACTATCCGGAGTGCCCGGAAAGCGCAGACAGATCGGAGCTCTATCATCGTTCTCCGCGAACCCTCCTTCTTCCCGATACGGGAACCGTAGAGATCGAAGAACCGCCCGAGGTACAGAACAGAGAAGAAGCCCCGCTGTTTTATGCAGTCGGTCCCTCGTTCACCATGGTCCTGCCGATGCTCTTTGGCAGCTTTATGATGATGTATGCGTCTTCACGTATCGGCGGCAGATCGGGCCTCTTTCTGTATTCGGGAATCGTGATGGCCGGAACTTCCGCTGTCGTAGGCGTATTCTGGGCTCTGATGAACAGAAAAAGGAGAAGGCGGGAGGCTGCGGAAGAGGAGGAGCTTCGATTTGAAACCTACAGCAGCTACCTTCTGGATAAAAAGGAAGATATCCTGAAAAGATACCGCAGCAATCGAGACATCATGCTGAAAATGTATCCTTCCGCGCCGGAAGTACTGACCTGGGGTCCGGCATCCCCGTGCCTGTGGAGTATCAATACCGATCAGGAGGACTTTGCGGTCAGGCGCATCGGACCGGGAGATATTCCTTTTCAGGTGAACATCGTTGTGCCGAAAGAGAAATTCCGGATAAGGTCCGACGAGCTGGCGGAAAAACCGGCGATGATCAAAAAGAATTTTGAAACGCTGCACAGGGTACCGGTGTTCGTGGACACGTTCAGGTACAGACAGATCGGCATCACCGGGGGCAATTCTCTTCTCAAAGCGTGTATGCCTGCCAGACTTCTGGTCTTGCAGACGGCGGCAAATATCTGCTACACCGATATGAAGATCGTGCTCCTGTACGACGGAGACGATCCCGAGATGAGAAAATTCTGGTCCTTCGCAAAGTGGCTCCCGCACGTGTGGGATGAGGACAGAAAGAACAGATATATCGTGACCGGGAAGAACGAAGCGGGAGACATCTTCTTTGAGCTGACATCGGTTTTCCGGAGAAGGCTGAGAACAGGCGGCGGAAACAGAGCAGAAAGAAAGCAGATACCGGGGTATCTGATCATCGTGGCAGACAGAAGGCTTGTCGAGAACGAAGCGATCGGTGCGTTTATCTACGATCATGCCGCAGAATGCGGACTGACGACGGTCTTTGCTGCCGCAACGCCTTATGATCTCCCCAATTCGTGCGAACTGTTCGTGGAAAACTCCTCCTCGTTTACCGGAATGTACAGTGCTGAGGCAAGAAATGTGCACATACATGCAGAATTTGATGCTGTTACGGCAGAAGAGTGCGAAAGATTCAGCCGCAGGATAAGCGGGCTTAAAGTACAGCACAGCCGCGGAACCGGCAAGATCCCGCACAGCGTTTCCTTCCTCGAAATGTACGGTGCCGCCCGGGCTTCCGATCTGAAATCCGAACAGAGGTGGCTGAAGAACAGGACCAACGAGAACATCAGGGCAATGATAGGAAGAAAATCAGGAGAAGTTCCGATGTACCTGGATATCCATGAGAAGTATCATGGTCCTCACGGCCTGGTCGCCGGGATGACAGGCTCCGGAAAAAGTGAGGCTCTGCAGACGTTTATCCTCTCCCTGGCGGTCAATTACAGCCCGGATGACATCGCTTTTTTTATCATCGATTACAAAGGCGGAGGACTGGCAAACCTGTTTGAAGGGCTGCCTCATCTGGCAGGGAGCATCTCCAATCTCTCCGGAAGCAGCATACATCGGGCGATGGTGTCGATAAAGAGCGAGAACCGGAGGCGTCAGCAGCTGTTTAACCGGGTTCAGGTAAACCATATCGATGCATATACCGAAATGGTAAAAAGAGGCATTTACAAAGAACCTGTCCCGCACCTGTTGATCGTGATCGATGAATTTGCGGAACTCAAAAAAGAGGAGCCTGACTTTATGCGTGAGCTGATCAGCGTTGCGCAGGTCGGCAGAAGCCTGGGTGTGCATCTGATCCTGGCTACGCAGAAGCCGGGCGGAACGGTAGACGAAAACATCCGGAGCAATTCGCGTTTCAGACTTTGCCTCAGAGTGCAGAACCGACAGGACAGCCTGGATATGCTGGGGAGACCCGACGCAGCTGAGCTGACAAGTGTCGGCAGGTGTTGTTTCCAGGTGGGAAACGACGAGATATTTGAACATTTTCAGGCGGCTTACAGCGGTGCACCCTACTCCGAGAATACGGGAGATAAAGAATCATCCATACGGCTGCTCACACTCTCGGGCAGACCTGTTACGGCGGCGCCGGCAAAAAGGATCTGTGAAGAAAAGCGAAAGACCGAGCTGGAAAAGGTGACAGATTATCTGATCCGTACGGCAGAGACACAGGGATACAGAAGCAGCCGGCTGTTATGGCTTCCGCCTCTGCGGGAGGTGATCTCTTTAGATGAACTTCTCTCCGGGGAAGAGGAGAAAAGACAGGCTCCCTGCGGCACTCCGGACAGGGGAGAACTGATCGTACCCGTGGGAATGGCGGACCTTCCGGATGAGCAGGCGCAGAAAGTTCTGAAAATACGTTTCCCCGAAGACGGGAATATTGCCGTGTGCGGCACGGTGGTGAGCGGAAAAAGCACATTTCTGCAGACGATCATCTATTCTCTGATATCCGTATATCCTCCTTCCCGGGTGATCGTGTACGGTATCGACTATAGCGGAAGAAGCATGCAGGAGTTTGCCGACGCACCGCATGTCGGGGGTACGATGCACGAAACCGATCCGGAAAAAACAGGGCGGTTTTTCAACATGATCCTGTCGATGGCAGAAAAAAGAAAGGAGCTTTTTCACGGCGGGAATTTTCAGGAGTATTTGCGGGCGGGCAAAGAAGATGTCCCTGCGGTGTTCATCGTCATCGATAATTATGCGTCATTCAGAGAAAAAACGGCCGATCATTACGAGGCAGTGATCATGCAGCTTTCGAGAGAAGGGAACAGACTCGGTATCTTTCTGATCCTCTCTGCGGCCGGATTCGGCATGAGCGAGATCGGAAACCGCCTCAGAGAAAACATGCGAACGGTCATATCGCTGGGAATGACGGACAGGTTTGCCTGTGCCGAAATTTTCCATATGGTAAGAACAGAGGTCGTGCCTGCATCCGGCATACGTGGACGCGGGCTGGCAATGTATGAAGGAAAAGTGAGGGAGTTTCAGGCGGCAGTGGCGGTGAGCGGCGCCGACGACTACGAAAGGACCGAGTCTATCCGCGCTTTATGCCGGAAACTCCGGGAAAAATACAAGGGAGAAGGTGCGCCCGGGATTCCCGAAATTCCGTCGAAGCCTTTGTTCGGGACATTTGTTTCGGACACGAGGGTCGCGGATATATTAAAAACGCCCGCCCTGCTGCCTGTAGGATACAGGTCGTACGACGCGGACATTTATGCGCTTGACCTCCAAAAGATGTTTTGTTTCCTGGTGACCGGAGAGCGAAGGAGCGGCAAGACCAACTTTTTGCGGATCGCTGCGGAGTGTGCGCTGCTGAGCGGAAAGAGAGTGATCGTGATCGACTCCCCCGAGAGACATTTGTCTCCCTGTGCGGATGAAGAAAACGTCTGCTATGCTTCGGGTGAGAAAGAGATATTCACCTGTTTTTCCGAAAAACTGACGCCGCTTCTCGAAGAAAGAAGCCGGCAGATAAAGAAGAACAGCGCTTCTTCGCAGCCGGAACGGAGAAAAATGCCGTTCGAACCGGTGCTTCTTCTTATCACTGACTTTGAATGGCTCCTGACAACGGCATACCGTTCGGAACGAAACATGAAGGGATTTTTGGAGATGCTGTTTGAAAAAGGAGCGGGGTATGGGATCGTTGTTCTTGCCGAGCTGCCTCTCGAAAAGAAAGGCGGAGTGCAGGTCCTGCCGGCATTCAGGAGTTTTATTTCGGGAAAAGCCGGGATCCATTTTGGAGGGAAAACAGCAGGCAATACACTGCTGAATTTTGACCATCTGGACTACAGGCAGCAGAACAAAGCGCAGAAACCGGGAGTGGGGCTCCTTCCCGAGATAACCGGAGAAATCGTTCCGGGAAGTATTATCGTCCCTCATTTTGCAGAGATCGAAAAATAATGGATAGGAGGATCTGAGAATGATCATTGTAGATGTTTATGTTCCGTTGCCCGATACGGCTTTTGACTTTGAAGCTCCGCCTGACTGTACGGTGGGTGAATTTACCGGGGAGGTTCTTCGCATATTGTGCGATATTTATCACGCGGAAAGTATCGCACCCGAAGAATTTGTGCTTTTCGGGGCAGAGCAGGGGCGTCCGCTTCCGCCCGATAGAAGCCTGGAAAGCTGCGGCATTCACAGCGGAAGCAGGCTGATCATCACATGACCAACACAAAATAACAGGAGCGGATAATGGAAACCATCAGAATTAATACGGAAAGTCTGAAGGCAGCTTCGGAAGGTATAGAACAGGCGATGGAGAGCGCTGAACAGAGTATTGGCGTGATCGAGAGTACCGGGCAGAGTATGGATGCCATGTGGGACGGAGAAGCCGAGCAGAAATTCATGGCTGTCCTGCGCGAAGACATCGAATACATGCGCAAGGGGATCCTTTCTCTCAGACAGATAGCCCGGTTTGAGTCTGAAGCATCCGGCCTTTATGAAGCGTGCGAAAGCGAGGCCCTCGGGGAAGTATCGGCGCTTACCGTATAATAAGAAAGGCAGGCATAGGATGAGCATCATACTCAAAGTGACGCCCTCCGAGCTTTCGGGAGCGGCAGGCGAGATCGAAAGCGCGGTCGATGCTCTCAGGACATGTTTTGATGAAGCGGACAGGCTCGTGACATCGTGCGCAGCTTTCTGGGAGGGCGAAGCATCGGAAAGGCACAAGGGAATGTACGAAGAACTGAAAGAGGGAATCAACGAAGCTCTTCTGCACATCAAGGCGCATCCTCAAAAGCTGCTTAGAATGAGCGGCGTATACACTGAAGCCGAGGACGGATCGGTGGGAATTGCCGGAGGACTCGGCAGCAGCGTCCTGTGAAAAGCAGCCGACGTCTAAGGCGGGTGAAAGGATAAAAAGTGAGAACAGAGGCAGAGATTTATCTGGAATATGAAAAGGCCATGTCACAGGCAGAGACACTTATGCAGCTTGCGGGCGAGCTGGATTCGGCGGTTGCGGCAGAGACAAGAGAAACGGCAGCCGTACTGACCGCAGTGTGGAAAGGAGAGAGTGCGGAGGCATTCCTTGCAAAATGCGATACATGGGGACAAAAGTGCGCAGACTGCACATCTTCGCTGACAAAGAGTGCAGAAGCTGTTAAGACCATCGCGCAGAATATCTACAATGCGGAAATGCAGGCGCTCAGGCTGGCGGAAACAAGGGCATATTAACATGAAGTCTCCTCATAAAGGACTGTACTTCGAAGCAGTATTTGTCGGAAAGGAAGAATGCTATGGCATCAGAAATCAGAGTAACAAGTTCGGCACTCAGAGCAAAAAAAGAAGAACTGATACAGCTGAATCAGAAATTCACAGAGAACGCAAACTCTATGGAGAACACGGTACATACGCTGGAAGGCAGTTGGGAAGGCGAATCCCACGATGCATTCTACAACGCCTTCAGCACGGACCGCGGTAAGATGACGGCCTTCTCCGGCGCGATCGATCAGTATACGGGAGCGCTGGAGCAGATCATCGCAAAATATGAGGCGGCAGAAGCACAGAACGTAACGATCGCGTCGAGCAGGACATATTAATAAGGAGGAAACATGGCTGATTATTTAAAAGTAACACCCGAAAAGCTGAATGCAGTGTCATCGGAACTTGAAGGAGAAGGGACGACAATGAAAGGCTGTACCGACCGCATGGTCAGCCTTGTGAATGAGATCAGCGGAGAGGTGTGGAGCGGCGATGCGGCTACGGCCTACAAGGCAAAATTTACCGGTCTGCAGGACGATATGGACACCCTGTACCGTATGATCACAGAGCATGTAAACGATCTTCAGGAGATGGCAGCCCACTATACCGAGGCCGAGACCGCCAATCAGGAGGTCGCCGCAAGTCTGAGCTCGGACATCATCAGCTGATCCCGAATTATCCCGGCTTACGGGAGGTGAAATTAACGTGTACAAAATAAAACTTGTTAAAGGAGGTTTACATTCAAAACAGAATATTATATAATTTAGTATTGTGGTGAGGAATTTCCCTCAGACTGGATCACAATACATACAAAAGGCAGGTGAACAGAATGGACAGTGGTGATGGTCATGGTCGAAGTTGCTATACGGACGGAGATGATGCGGTACCGGACTTGCTGTACAGGCTGATGTACCTGCCTTTTTGCTGACTCCGGCATCGTTATTCTTCTTCTGCCCGTTCTTATCACAGAATAAGGGACGAAGGAGGATCTGCAAATGGAGAATGAGCATCTTGATCCACCGGCAGAAGCCGGACTTGATCAGGCCGCTCAGAAACCGGATTATCAGAAAAATATCATCGAGATCATAAGGAGCAACACGACTCCGAGAATGATGAGAGAGCAGCTGAACGATTATCATGAAAATGATATCGCCGAAGTGCTGCCAAAGCTGCTTCCGGCTGAGCGGAGAAAGCTGTATCATATCATGGATACAGGCAAGCTGTCTGACGTCTTCGAGTACATGGAAGAGGATCAGGCAGGAAAATATCTGGCGGAGATGGACCTGAAAAAAGCAGCGATACTGATCTCGGCCATGGAATCGGATTTTGCGGTCAACGTGCTTCGCGAGATCGACAGGGACAGACGTTCGCTGCTGATCGAGCTGATGGACGAAGAGGCGAGGAAGGACATCAGACTGCTGGCTTCGTTCGATGAGGACGAGATCGGAAGCAGGATGACGACCAACTATATCGTGATCCGCGAAAATCTTACCGTAAAACAGGCTATGAGCTCCCTTGTGGAGCAGGCCTCCGAAAATGACAATATTTCCACACTCTTTGTTGTGGATGAGACGGGCGCTTTTTACGGAGCTCTCGATCTGAAGGAACTGATCATCGCCAGACAGAATACCGATCTGGAAGGCCTGATCGTTACTTCTTACCCCTATGTGTACGGTACAGAAACGATCGACGAGTGTATCGAAAAGCTGAAAGATTACTCGGAAGACTCGGTGCCGGTCCTGGATAACAACAATCATCTGCTGGGTGTCATCACCTCTCAGAGCATCATCGAAGTGGTCGATGATGAGATGGGAGAGGATTACGCCAGACTGGCAGGTCTGACCGCGGAGGAGGATCTCAAGGAACCGCTCCGCGAAAGTATGAAAAAACGTCTGCCCTGGCTGATCGTTCTGCTGTTCCTGGGCATGCTGGTTTCCACAGTCGTGGGAGCATTCGAGACGGTGGTGTCTCAGCTCACACTGATCATGGCGTTCCAGTCGCTCATCCTGGACATGGCAGGTAATGTGGGAACACAGTCGCTGGCTGTGACGATCCGTGTTCTGATGGACGAGACATTGACGGGAAGGCAGAAGATCGGTCTTGTGGGCAAAGAGATCCGCGTAGGTCTGAGCAACGGCCTTATACTGGGAAGCTTCTCCTTTCTGTTCGTCGGACTGTACATACACTTTTTTAAAGCGAAGACGTTTGCGTTTGCGTTCGCGGTATCAGGCTGCATCGGCCTTTCGCTGCTTCTCGCAATGGCGATATCGAGTGCGGTCGGAACTTTGATCCCGCTGTTCTTTAAAAAGATCAATGTAGACCCGGCAGTCGCTTCGGGTCCTCTGATCACTACGGTCAACGACCTTGTGGCAGTTATTTCTTACTATGGGCTCAGCTGGGTGCTGCTGCTTAATATACTGCAGCTGTCTAACTGATCACCAAAAAAACGAGGGGTGGCTTTCAAATTACAAAGCCGCCCTGTTTTGTGCTATAATGCCATATCAGAAGGGTCGAAAGCACAAAAAGGCTTCCGGGCCGGAACACAAAAACTGTTTATTATAATAAGAAGGAGCAGTGAACAATATGAAGAGAAGCAAATTGCTTGCCGCCGTACTTTGCGGCGCACTGATGATCGGAGGAACCTCTCTTCCCGTCATGGCTGATGCCACCAAAGTCGTAACGCTCGGCGCCGACCTTACGGAAGCGCAGAAGCAGACGATGATGAACTACTTCAAAGCCAATCCGTCCGAGGTGCAGATCCTGACGATCACCAATCAGGATGAAAGAAATCACCTTGGAGCGTACATCCCGCTTGCACAGATCGGAACCAGGACTCTCAGCTGCGCGTACGTAAAACCGACACAGTCGGGCGGCATCCGTGTCCGTACGGCAAATCTGAACTACGTAACGGGAAACATGATCGCATCCACGCTCTCCACATCGGGCGTCACCAACTGCGAAGTCATCGCAGCATGCCCGTTTGAGGTTTCCGGTACAGGCGCGCTGACCGGTATTCAGATGGCTTACGAGACCGCAACGGGAACACAGCTCGATCCGGTCAAGAAGGACCTGGCGGCACAGGAGATCGTCGTTACCGGCAATGTCGCAAACCAGGTAGGCAACAACGAGGCCACCAGGCTGGTGAACGATGCCAAGATCGAAGTTCTGCAGAACGATATACATAACGAGACCGAGATCTACAACATCGTCAACAACATTTGCTACGAGAACAACATCGTGGTAAATGAGACCGCTGTCAACGAGGTTGTCAATCTGATGGTGAACATCTCTGAGCAGAATTACAACTACGAAGACATGTCGGTTACCCTTGAGAACGTCAACAACAATGTCACCCAGGTGACCGAGATCAACAACGGTGAGACGGCCGCAGATCCCGAACAGGTCCAGGAGATCACGGAAACCGAAGAAACCGCTGAGGCCGAAGAAGAGTACGATCCGGACAGTATCCTGAACGATATCGATGAGACCGACCTCGGTGAGAATATTCCGACAAGCTCCACCGAAGATCCCGCTCTTGAAGTGTCCACCTACGATCCGGCGATCGAGATGGGCGAATCGGGAGATGTCCCGAGCACAGGAGATGTATCCGAAGAAGTGACCGAGACAGATGAGTTCGGCATTCCGCTGGGTGAAGAGACAGTGATCAATCCCGAGGGCGGAGAAGAGAGCACTGAGGAACAGTTCGAAGAATCAGAAGGAACCGTGATCACTCCCGAGACCGAAGGCACAGAAGAGACTTCCGGCACCGAAGAAAACGCAGAGGGGCAAGAAGCGGAGTTTACGCCCGAGACCGGCGAAACCGAAGAATATACGCAGGAGACCGAAGCTGCTGACGCTGCAGAGTCAACCGACGCACAGCCGGCTGATGATTCTTCTTCCGATGCAAGAGCAGAGATGATCGCACTCCTGAGCGAACAGGCCAAATCGCAGTACGATGCAGTTCTTAAATTCTGCAGGGGCGAATTTGAGGATGATAAACAGGCACTCAGCGAGGCAATGGGACCGGATTTCACACCGTCCTACACCTTCACCGATAAAGAGACCGCTAAGAAGCTTTCTGAGCTGATCGGAGACAAATACCTTGAAGCCATTACCGCACCGTACACACCGGACGGCACCGAAAAATACTTCAGCGACGAACTGAACGCGATGGTGAAATCCCTGAAGGCTATCTTCGGCATCGAAGGCACTGCCACCGATACCAAAGCCGCTGAACTGCTTAAAGACATCACCACCGAAGATAAAGCCCTGATCTACAACGACTGCCTCACATACTTCGAAAAATTCTACGGCGAAGCCCCAATCCCCGCCGAAGAATCCACAGAAGAACCTGCAGAAGAGCAGCCCGAAGAGCAGTACGAAGAACAGTACGAAGAACCTCAGTACGAAGAGTCCTACGACGGCTACAGCTACACCGAAGACGCCTATACCGATGACTCCTACACTGACGACTCCTACGCCTACACCGAGGATTACTCTATTCCGGAAGGAACAGACGAATATTATTAAGCATAAAAAAACGGCCTTCGGGCCGTTTTTTTATGAGACTTACAGTAATACTGGCAAAAAAGGCGTAATTATGATACAGTAATATCCAATCAAACGAAAATGACAACCCGCTTCGCGGTTTGTCGTTAAAGAAAGGAATCCTTCATATGTCCAAGGCTGTAGTAACATTAAAAAAGGGAGAAGGCCGCCTCCTCAAATCCGGCGGAATGTGGATCTTTGACAATGAAATTGCCTCTGTCATGGGCAGCTTTGTAGACGGAGACATAGTATATGTAAGAGATTTTGACGGCTACCCCCTGGGACAGGGATTCATCAATACCGCGTCAAAGATCACTGTACGTATGCTCACCCGGGACGAACACCGGATCATAGACAGTGAATTCCTTCGCAAGCGCGTGAGCGATGCATGGAATTATCGGAAAATGACCGTCGACACCGGCTGCTGCCGTATCATCTTCGGTGAAGCAGATTTTCTTCCCGGTTTCGTCGCAGACAAGTTTTCCGATGTGATCGTCGTCCAGTCCCTGGCTCTCGGGATCGACCGCCTGAAAAACGAAATTGTAGAGGCAATAAAAGATGTCCTGGCCGAGGACGGTATCAAAGTTCGCGGTGTATACGAACGCAGCGATGCAAAAGTACGCCGAAACGAAGGGATGGAACTGTACAAAGGTTTTATCGGCCCCGAATTTCCGACCATCGTGGAGATCACTGAAAACGGCGTGAGATATGAAGTCGATGTGAAGGACGGACAGAAGACCGGCTTTTTCCTGGACCAGAAATACAACCGGGCTGCCATCCGAAAGCTCTGCAAAGGAAAAGATGTCCTTGACTGCTTCACCCACACCGGTTCTTTTGCACTGAACGCAGGGCAGGCCGGAGCCAAAAGCGTGCTCGGCGTGGACGCATCGGACCTTGCCGTCAAACAGGCAGAACGCAACGCCGCCCTCAACGGACTGCAGAACAGAGTCCGGTTTACGTGTGCGGATGTATTCGAACTGCTCCCCGAACTGGAACGCTCCGGCGAAAAATACGATGTGGTGATCCTGGACCCGCCGGCATTTACCAAGTCGAGGAATTCGGTAAAGAATGCGATGAAAGGTTATCGGGAGATAAACCTGCGCGGTATGCGCCTTGTAAAGGACGGAGGTTTTCTGGCCACCTGTTCATGCTCGCATTTTATGACGGAGGATCTGCTGGAAAAGACGCTCGTACAGGCGGCGGGCAGCGCGGGAGTAAGACTTCGCCTGGTCGAGAAGAGGACACAGGCTCCCGACCATCCGGTGATATGGCCCTCCGATGAGTCATATTACCTGAAGTTTTATATTTTCCAGGTGCTTAAGCAATATTGACAGGGTGATGATATGTTTGGATATGTGACGATAGACAAGCCCGAACTCAAATTTCGCGAGTTTGACATTTACAGAGCACATTACTGCGGACTTTGCCGCGAACTGCGGGAACGATATGGCATCCCGGGGCAGCTCACTCTGACGTACGATCTTACCTTTGTGATCCTTCTGCTGGAAGGGCTGTATGAACCAAAAACGCTTACCGGAAAGACGAGATGTGCGGTTCATCCGCTGATCAGGCAGCCGGTCTGCAAAAGCCGGATCACCGAATATGCGGCAGATATGAATGTTCTTCTGGCCTATTACAAATGTCTGGATGACTGGAACGATGAACATAAGATCATGCGCCGCGCATATGCCGGCGTGCTGAAAAAAGGAGCTGCAAAGGTAAAAGAATCTTTTCCCGAAAAAAGCCGGATGATCGTTGAATATCTGGATCGCCTTTCGAAACTGGAAGAGCAGGGCTCGTCCGATATCGATGAAGTCTCGGGCTGCTTCGGACACCTTATGGAAGAGATATTTGTCTTCAGGCATGATATATGGGAAGCAGATCTTCGAAGGATGAGTTTCTTTCTCGGAAAATACATCTACCTGCTGGATGCTTTTGAGGATGCCCCGGAGGATCAACGAACCGGGAGCTACAATATTTTTTCGGAGATGTATCAGCACGATGACTTTTCTGACGAGGCGGGCCGCATGATGCAGATGATGCTCTCGGAAGCCTGCAGGTCATTTGAGCGGCTTCCGATCATCAGACATGGCGGTATTTTGAGAAACATTTTGTATTCCGGAGTCTGGACCCGTTACCGGGCGGTCCTCCGAAAAAGGAAAAAGGAGCAGGAGAAAGATTATGTTTGACCCCTACAGTGTTCTCGGTGTGAGCCGGGACGCTTCCGACGATGAGATAAAAAAAGCATACAGACAGCTGAGCAGACAGTACCATCCGGACGCGAATATCAACAATCCGAATAAAGAGGCGGCCGAAGAAAAGTTCAAGGAGATCCGGCAGGCTTACGATCAGATCATGAAGGAAAGGGAGTACGGCACGCAGGAGGATGCATTCGGAGGCTTCGGCTTTAGCGGCTTTACCGCAAGGCAGACGGAATATCAGGATGAGGAGAGCCTGCGAAGACAGGCAGCCGCAAACTATATTCAGAACGGCCACTTTCGAGAGGCACTCAATGTACTGCAGGGGCTGAAGGAACGAAACGGGGAGTGGTATTATCTCTCCGCAATGGCACATATGGGGCTGGGGAACAACGTGAACGCACTCGAACATATGCGTGCCGCGGTGAATCTTGAACCCGACAATCAGAATTACCGGATGATCCTTGACAGACTGGAGAACGGAGACAGCCGGTATGTGAGGCAAAGCTCACCGTTCGGCGGAATGCAGGGTACCGGAGGGGAAATGTGCCTGGATGTATGCATGGCAAATCTGGCCTGTAACCTGTGCTGCCCCGGAGGGGGAATTCTGTGCCTGTAATTGCTTTTCTTGACAAACGGTATACAGTGGTATTATTATTAAAATAGTAAAAAATGCCAAAAAAGTATCAGGTTGTAATGCACAGCACTTTTTACCGGGGCAGGAAGGGGAGAATTATGCGCGGAACACGGGTGAAATTTCGTTCGGGTATCTTCATGATCTTGCTGGCAGTCATGCTGTCGGTGGCAGCTGCACTTGCCGCACCGTCAAAGACATATGCCGCAGCAACGATCAAAACGACAAAACCGGCTAAAGTACAGAACGGTTTTGTCTATGAGGGCGGAGCGACTTACTACTATGTCGACGGGAAAATGGTCAAAGGGTGGAGGACCATCGGTTCGGATCGCTACTACTTTAGCAAGACCGACGGAAAAATGATCAAGTACTGGCTGAAGCTTGATGATGCCAGGTACTATTTTGCCGCTAACGGCAAACTGGTCAAGGACAAAATGCTTTATGACTCTAAAAAGAGAGTTTATCGCTATATCACTCACACAGGAAGACTCAAAAGAGGCTGGCAGACTTTAGGAAACGGGCACAAAAGATTTTTCAGCACCTCTGTCAACAATCTTTCCAAAGACGGTATCATGGCACAGGGATTTGTCAAGGCCGGGAGCGCAACATACTATTTCCAGTCGAAGACAGGCTATCAGCTTACCGGCTGGATCACCCGCAAATCTGACGGGGCGCGTTTCTACCTTGACCCCGCAAACAGCGGCGCTCTGGTAGTCAGTACCACAAAAACAATAGACGGCGTGACATATGTATTTGATAAGAAGGGTGTGTCTACGATACAGCTGAGTCCCGCAGGAACGGTCACCCGCATGCCGGGAAGCGCAAAGACCGTCCGCAATTATCTGCTCAACGGACTGCAGGCCTGCGGAAGAGTGCTTTATATCTGGGGCGGCGGATGGACACAGTCGACGGTGAAGGGCGTGCCGAGTTCCTGGACGAACTGGTACAACAGCCAGCCCGGTACCTACAATTATAATAATTACAGAGACCTCACCACAGCAAACCGTGTGAAAGGTCTGGACTGCTCCGGTTTTGTCGGCTGGACCACATATCAGACGATGCAGTCGACTTCGGGCGCGACCAGCTACACGGTGGTTTCGGGCTCGGTCGGCGGAAGCTATGCGAACAGAGGTTTCGGTACGATCATCACGCAGTCTCAGCTCAGGGCGGATGGCTACAAGCTGTATCCGGGAGATATAGGCTATGATGCCGGACATGTCTGGATGATCGTAGGCCAGTGCAAGGATAAGAGCTGCGTGGTTCTCCACTCGATCCCGCAGGCGGGCGTTCAGCTTTCGGGAACACCGACGCCGGCAGGCAACTATGACAGCCAGGCCGTTCAGCTCTGCAACAGGTACATGTCAATTTATCCGGGATTCACAAGATTCCCGTACGAGACATCCTGCGGCAATTATGTAACCCGCAGCAATTATTTCCGCTGGTACCGCAGCACTCTGGCCGATCCGGAAGGATTTATGACCAAGAATGCCAACCAGGTGCTCTCCAGTCTTTTCAGCTGATGAGCCGTTAAGAGCGTTTTTTACCGGCGCTTACGAAAATTTACATAAATCAAGGCAGAACATTTTGTGTGTTTTGCCTTTTTTTTACGTTTATTTAGCCGGATATTGTTTGCATATGTCACAGATTTTACTTTTATGTTGACTTGCATATGGGTTTGTAATATAATAATTCACGGGGATGTAACAGAAATGTAAAGTACAGGTGAAAATGTTACACACTTGTACGGGGTGAATGTAATATGTGTTATGTGAGGATGGTATTTCATTATGCAATCAATTAGCAGACGAATCAGATTGACGATCACATTTCTGTTTCTTGTATTCGCAGCAGCAGGCATAAGCACTGCGGCTATGCATGAAAATGTACAGGCGGCTACAGCCAACGGGTTTGTGACGCGCAGCGGAAAGACCTACTATTATAAGAATGGAAAGATGGTCAGAGGATGGCTTAGCCTGAACGGCAAAAAGTATTTCTTCGGCTCTGACGGATCGCAGAGACAGGGTTGGGCTATTCTTAATAACAACAAATATTTCTTTGCCTTTTCCACCAATCCGAAGAACCGGTACATGGTGACCGGCTGGATGGCCGATAACAAAAAGGTTAAGCGCTACTTTAACGGCGTGGGCGTTCTGCAGGTAGGCTGGAGAACGATCAACGGAAAAACATACTATTTTGATCCGGCAAAGAAGGGCGGCGCCAGAATCGGATGGCTGACGATCGGCAGCTTCCGTTATTTCTTCAGCAAAGACGGTTCGCTGATCAAGAATACTATGGTGTACGACAGCAAAGAAAAGGTATATCGTTATTTTAACCCGAAGGGCCAGATGACCCGTAACTGGTATACCTTCAACGGAGGCAAAAAAAGATACTTTACCTCCACACCCAAGACGCTTGCCACAGATGGTATTATGAAGACCGGCTTCACAAAAGTCGGCAACAAGACCTATTATCTCAGTACGAACAATACGGCTTCTATGAGAGGCCTTCTGATCACAGGATGGATCACGCAGAAATCTGACGGTTCAAAGTATTATTTCGATCCTCAGGACGGCGGCGCCATGGCCGTGAATAAAACCATGAACATCAACGGCGTGACCTATGTTTTTGATAAAAACGGAAAAGCCAGCATTAAGACAGTTGTCAGCCAGACAACAAGCAACGCAAAAACGATCAAAAACTATCTGCAGAACGGTCTTCAGCCGATAGGCCAGTGCCTGTATGTATGGGGCGGATGGGGCCACGGAACCACAAAGGGTGTCCCGAGTGAGTGGAAGGCCTTTTATGACAGCCATGCAAACGGATACAACTATCACGGCTATGAGTTCCAGCGTACCAAAGGCCTTGACTGCTCCGGCTTTGTCGGATGGGCAGCTTACCAGGTAATGCAGTCGAGATCGAACGTGGGAAGCGGATATACGGTCGTTTCCGGAGCTGTCGGCTCGACATATCAGAGCCTTGGATGGGGCACGATCATCAATCAGGCCCAGCTTGCAAGCTCAGGCTACAAGATCTACCCGGGCGATGTCGGCTTTGACGACGGACACACATGGATCATGCTCGGCCAGTGCAGGGATAAGAGCTGCGTGGTACTTCATTCCACCAATCACGGCGGAGTACAGCTTGCCGGCACACCGACTCCCGACGGAAATTATTCGAGCCAGGCTGTGGCACTTGCCAGACAGTACATGGCCAAATATCCGAGCTACAACAAGTATACTTCTCTCTACAAGCCGTCCACAGGCAACTTTATCAGAAGAGGTAACTTCCTCCGCTGGAACCGTGCGACACTTGCAGATCCGGATGGATACCTGAACATGACTGCGGATCAGATCCTTGCAGATCTGTACAGATAATTGTTAAGCAAATGTTGCAAAAGAGCCCTTCCCTGAATCGAAAGATAAAGGAAAGGGCTTTTTTTGTTGTGAAATCAACATAATAATGTCATTATGTAAACTTAAATTTCGAAATAATTACCAAATGTTACAGAAATATAAAATAAATGATAAAAAACTCTTGCACCGTTGAATGAACTGTGGTAGTATGACAGAGGATGAAAAGATGTTATTGATCGATTACCTTAAAAGAAATATATTTTGATGCGAGGTTGATGAATATGAAGAAAAAAATGTTTTGCCTTACCATGGCCCTTCTGATGATGGCGCAGAGCCCGGCCGCAGTAGCCGCTTCTCCTTATACAGAAGAACAGCTCCTGGGATATCAGGCGTGGACAAGTGCACAGCTGGATGCGACATACGCAAGAATGGATGCCCTGTGGGCACAGAAGCAGCAGCTGCAGAGCGAGATCTCGGCACTTGATGAAACGCTGGTGCAGGTAATGGTAAACATTGAGGTCCTGAACAGTGATATCGCTTCGAAACAGGAGGATATCGAGAAAACAGGCGAGAGCCTTCAGAAAGCGGTCAACGCCAAAACAGCGCAGTATAATTCCATGAAGGAACGTATTCAGTATCTGTACGAAAAAGGCGGAGACGATGCATGGTTTATGATGCTTCTCAACGCCGATGATGTGGCGGACCTTCTGACAAAGGCCGAATACACCCAGAAGATGTACGATGCCGACAGAAAGTCTCTGAAGAAGTATGTAAACACCATCAAGCAGGTGAAGAACCTTCAGAATCAGTACGAATCGGAAAAAGCCGATCTGGAAGAGATGGAGCTTCAGCTCGAGGAGCATTCCAAAGAACTGGAAAACCAGATCGAGATCAGAAAACAGTCGTCCGCAAACTGTGATGCGGAGATCGCCTATGCACAGCAGCAGGCGAACGATTATGCGGCTCTTCTTATGGAGCAGCAGATGGAGCTCGAAAAACTGGCTGCCGAGAGAGCGGCGGCAGAAGAGGCTGCAAGGCGCGAGGCTGAGGCATATGCGGCAGCGCAGGCTGCAGCGGAAGAAGCGCAGTACGATGAGCAGTATACCGAGGAAAGCGGCAGCGGAGAGAGCACTGAGAGTGTAAGCGGCGGAGATGTATACGAAGGTGAAGTCTACACCGAGAGCTATACAGAAACGGTTTACGACGAAAACGGTGAAGTGGTAGGGGAAACGACCTACACAACACAGTATAATGCAGCAGGCGATGTTCTTGCCGAGTCGTCTACTACCGGCGAATATGACGAGGACGGCGATCTGGTAGGATCCACAACCACAGGAACACTGATCGATGAAGACGGTTACGTCTATGAGTCGGAAGACAGCGGCAGCTACGATGAGTCGGGAGTTTCTTATTACACAGACGATTCGGGCAGCGGCAGTTCGGACGGCGGAAGTTCGGACAGCGGCAGCGTTGAGTATGATGAGTACGGCAACGTGATCGACAGCGATAATACCGTTACCGATTATGATTACAGCAGCTCTTCCTCATCCTCCTCAGGTTCGGGATCTTCGGTAGTTGATTACGCTACACAGTTTGTCGGCAATCCTTATGTTTGGGGCGGAACAAGCCTTACAAACGGAGCTGACTGCTCGGGATTTGTACAGAGCGTTTACGCTAACTTCGGTGTAAGCCTTCCGAGAACTTCCTACGAACAGCAGAACGCAGGATACGAGGTTTCGTACGAAGATGCTCAGCCGGGCGACCTGATCTGCTACGGCGGTCATGTGGCCATCTACATGGGAGACGGAAAGATCGTACATGCATCCAACTCCCGCGACGGTATCAAGATCAGCAATGATGCGACATACCGTACGATCCTTTCGGTCCGCCGCCTTCTGTGATGAAGGAATGAAGAAGACCGGAAAAAATAAGCCGGAAAAAATAAAAAAATAATGGTTGCATTAAGGTGCGTCCCGTGCTATTATAGCATGTGGACGCACTTTTGGGGTGGTACCGGTGCGCCCTTAAACAGGCATTGCAGTCTGTATATATAAATATGAAAGGAGGATTTCCCGTGAAGGTAAGATCATCTGTAAAACCGATCTGTGAAAAATGCAAAGTTATCAAGAGAAAAGGTTCGATCAG